>CALESU010000074.1 GCA_937914905.1 uncultured bacterium | reverse complement strand
GAAGCAGTGATTATGCAAATTGTAAATTATCAGTCACTTCTTGAAAGTTATCGAGACAAGCTATTTCTGCTTGACGAGGCAATCCCTTCAACTCCCGGACTAGCAAAAGCAGTTGAAGATGTCAGATTTACCGCTTCTGATTCAGGTATGATCATTTCAGATTTATCTGTTGAGCAAATCGTGTTTCATGATCAAAAAGGCTCGGGAACTTTGCAAACATATAACATTACACTTGGAAGTATAGGTTCGGTTGAACAACTCAATGGATTTTTGACACGGATTGTAAAACAGCGAAGATTGAAAACGATCGAGGAAATAAGCGTGTCAGCAAGCGAATCAGGAGGCACTGAATTGAACTTTATCATTAAAACGTATTATTTATGAACAGAAAAGAGATTTATGTGATTGCGGTGACGGTATTTTTGACCTTGATTGCATGGATTGTTCTTGAAGTCCAAAGTATTCGAAAAGATACCGCAACTGAAGAGCAGATTGATGCCGTTAAGCTGGAGTATACTATTGACACAAGCGTGCTGGATGATTTAGATTCACGAACCCCATAACGTACTATGTATTCAGATTTATATACCAAATCGCATAACCATACGCCTCGAGTTCTTGCTTTGATTGCGGTGATGGTCCTTGTGGGGACATTTATGTTTTCTCTATCTTCCAGCTCAAGCCCGACGCGTGCATCTCGCAAAACACTCCTGATGCATGAAGTGGTAAATAGGGGTCCTGGACAGATTGGCGTTTTTTGGGAGGTAGACTCCCCAGATGAAGGATGGGTGATATATGGCACTTCTCCCCAAACGCTTGACCAGATTGCGGGAGACGAGCGTGGGACAGATGAAGCACGTGCAAAACGAAAATATCATTATGCACTGCTGCGTAATATTAAACCAGATACCGAATATTTTTACCGTATCATAAGTGACAATGAAGTGATTCAACAAACTGATGGTGAGCCTTTTTCAGCTCGATCCCTATCTGGTGCCTCATACAGCTCATCCCTTTCTCCCATTTATGGAAAAGTGGTTCGGGGAAATGGAGAACCCGCTCGAGAATCTATCGCATTTGTGATCATTGGAAACGCGTCCCCCATTCTGTCATTAACGGGTCAGACAGGGGAGTGGTTGGTGCCTCTTCAGTATGTGGTTGAGAAAAATGGGACAAACATGATTCCTATTACAGAAGATACGGTGATCACTATTCAATTATTTGATGACACCTTGCGTTCTATGGTGAGAAGTACTATCGAACGAAGCCGTCCTATCCCGCAACCGGTGACCTTGGGAAACAATTACTCATTTATTGTGGGCACCGATGTCCTTGCTGCAACAGATCAGGCACAAAACCAACCCGTGCAACGCCAAAACACCATAGATATTCGATTCCCTATACAAAACGCCGTTATTCCAGGAGTTGCACCCATTATTAAAGGGTATGGTATTCCGGGAGCATCTGTTGAGGTTACTATCAGCTCCAAGACTCCCTTTACGGGTCGGGTGGTGGTGGATGAAAAAGGAGAATGGAGTGTTCCGGTGCAGACGGGGTTTTCGCCAGGAGCATATCGGCTCATCATGAAAACGCAGGATCAGCGGGGAAAACAAGTACAAATGGTGCGTGATTTTACTCTCATCAAAAGTGGTGAGCGAGTTTTGGGAGAATCTTCTTCCGCAACTCCTTCGGCAACTCTTGTGCCCTCGCGAACAACTTCA
>CALESU010000073.1 GCA_937914905.1 uncultured bacterium | reverse complement strand
CAAATGATACGTCACTACGCGCTTTCCCCATTGTTTGGCTTCCAGATGATCCATCATTACATTTTTCGCTTGATGGATTTCCATTCCGTCTAAAAATGCAGAGTTTGTCATGGAGCCTTCATCTTCTTGAACTTGCGAGCGGTTTTCTATTGGCGATGCATCGCCGTCACTGCTTACCACCACACGGACCACCGGAAGACCGAAGGTGAGCGCAAAATCAAAGTCGCGTAAGTCATGTCCGGGAACACCAACAACGGCTCCTGTCCCAAAATCAGTGAGAACAAAGTCCGAAATCCAAATCGGGAGTCGGGTGCCGTTTAATTGATTCTTCGCAAACAAACCCGTAAATACCCCCGTTTTTTTAGTACCTTCTGTCATACGGTCTTGTTGTGATTTAGCCTTTGCTTGAGCCACGTATGAGGTTATCACTTCGCGGGTTTTATCATTTATTTCGTCAGTGCTTATTGTACGGTCGAGAATATTTTGAACAAGAGTGTGTTCGGGAGCCACCACGATAAATGTGGCTCCAAAGTTTGTGTCTGGTCGTGTGGTAAAACACGTAACAGTTTCTGATATACCCTCGATGTGATAGGTAATATTTATCCCCTCCTTACGCCCAATCCAGTTTTTTTGCATTTCCAAAATCCCTTTGGGCCATTTTAAACCTTCAAGACTATCCGTGAGATCATCTGCATACTTAGTAATCCGAAAAATCCACTGGGGCAGATCTTTCTTGACAATCTTGTTTCCACACCGCTCATGAGTACCATCGGCAAGAACCTCTTCTTCTGCAAGTCCCGTTTTACATGAAGGACAGTAGTTGATGGGTGTATTTTTCTTGGTGAGAAGCCCCATTTTGAAAAACTGAATAAAGAGCCATTGAGTCCATCGAAAATATGTGGGATCAGTGGTAGCAAATTCACGGCTCCAATCATAGGAAAACCCCAACATTTGCATTTGGCGTTTAAAGTTTTCGATGTTTGCGGGAACGAGTTTTTTCGGGTTTGATTTTGCCTTTATAGCTGCGTTTTCTGCAGGTAAACCAAATGCATCCCACCCCATAGGGTGTAAAACTTCAAACCCCTTCATTCGATAATAGCGAGACAAAATATCCGTTGCGGTGTATCCTCGCGGGTGCCCTACGTGAAGCCCCGCACCTGATGGATACGGGAACATGTCGAGAATATACATCCGCTCCTTCGGCGATTGTTGAGACGCATGGTACACGCCGTCTTTTTCCCATTGGGCTTGCCAACGTGCTTCAAACGTCTGAGGTTGATATTTGGTAGTCATAGTAATGACTTATTATACGCGACACCACAACCCATCACAAGTCAATTGAGCGTGCTATAATCAGTTGGATATACGACAAGACTCTTTCTATGTTTCAATACAATCACGTCGCACTCGGTGGGACATTCGACCAACTTCATGATGGGCATCGACGTCTGATCGATACTGCATGTAAATCAGCCAGACTTCTAAGTATTGGCATTACGTCTAACTCGATGCTTTCGAACAAAAAACTTCAGCAGGTGATTGCGCCGTTTCAACAACGCAAAGATCACGTTCTTGCGTATATTAACACCAATTTTCCTGATTCGACCATTCATCTATTTGAGCTCAAAACCATGTATGGCATTGCAGATACTGACCTCACTCTTGACGCTATTGTCGTGACCAGAGAAACTCATTCGAATGCGAGAAAAATCAATCTGCAGAGAAAAAAACAAGGATTGACGCCCCTTGCGTATGTACTGGTGGATTTCGTGAAAGGAAGTGATCACAAAATCATACGTTCGGGAGATATTCGACATGGATTGAAGGATATTCATGGAAATCCCTATCTCAAGTTATTTACCCAAGCCCATCGCCTCATACTCCCCTCTTCTGTTCGACCCGCCTTGAGAAAGCCTTTGGGGAAAGTTATTCAAGGGACAGATGATACCCAGTCAGATACCGCGTTAACAGCAATACAATATATCAAATCATTGCACCCCATCTGTACTATTTGTGTGGGAGATGTTGCATATTTATCCCTTCAAAACGCGGGATTTTCGCCAGATATTGCCGTGGTTGATGGAAAGACACAAAGGAAACACATGGACACTGTCATCCGCCATGATAAACGAGTGATAAACCCTGCAGGAGAAATCCGGAGAAAAGCGGTGATCGAGATGGCACGTATGATTCGCGATCAAGAAAAGAAGGATAAGCCACAGATTCTCAAAGTAATGGGGGAAGAAGATCTGCTTGCCTTACCTGCAATCTTACTAGCTCCCATAGGAAGTGTGGTGATATATGGACAGAAAAAAATAGGATTGGTGTTGGTTCACATCTCCACAGCATCAAAAAGCCAAATAATAAACATGCTCAATCGTTTTTGAAGAGATAATTAAGATGATTATTCGAAACGAAGGAACCATTGCTCACCATCTGCTATCTCCATAGTATCATCATCGACGCAACATTAAGAACGCCGGTCGTGATTCCCTTTCAATATTCACTTCCATTTGACCCGGTTGCCACGACAAGTATAATTACCGTATGACAACAGACGAAAAAATTGAACTCATTCGTGAAGTAGGCGAAGAAATAATTGGCGAAGATCAACTCAAAGAACTCCTTGAGTCGGGTGAAGAATTGATCGCGTATGACGGATTTGAGCCTTCCGGACAGATTCACATCGCCCAAGGAATACTCCGGGCTATCAATGTAAATAAGATGACGAAAGCGGGAATTAAATTTCGTATGTGGGTCGCAGACTGGCACGCGATGGCAAACAACAAAATGGGCGGAGATTTGGATAAAATTCAAACCGTGGGAAAGTACTTCATCGAGGTATGGCGGGCTTCAGGAATGGATCTTTCACGTGTGGAGTTTTTATGGGCATCAGACATGGCAAAAAATTCAGATTACTGGAAGTTAGTGGTCCAAGTAGGAAAAGCAAACGCCTTAAAGCGCTTTGTACGAACTGCTGAAATGATGGGACGAGAAGAATCCCTTGAGAATCTGACGGGCGCGCATATCATCTACTCTTGCATGCAAGTCGCAGATATTTTCATGCTGGGGGCAAAAATCACTCAACTGGGCTTAGATCAGCGCAAAGTAAACATGCTTGCGCGCGAAGTGGGGCCACAACTGGGGTATTGGAAACCGGTGGTCGTGAGTCATCATATGCTCCTTGGGCTGGGAAAGCCGACGACAGAAACGCAAGACAAGACAAAACGCACCATTGAGCTGAAAATGTCTAAATCTCATCCTGACTCTGCGATCTTCATGACAGACTCGCTTGAAGATATCAAACGAAAAATAGGAAAAGCATGGGCTCCAGAAGGTGTGGTTACTGAAAATCCCGTTCTTGAATACTGCAAATACTTGCTTTTTGAAGCGTACGACACTATACAAATCGAACGTCCGGATAAGTTTGGCGGAAGTGTAAGTTACAGTACATATGAAGATTTGGAGCGTGATTATGCCTCAAAAGCGTTGCATCCTATGGATCTGAAAAATACCGTCACCGTTTTGTTGGACCAGCTCCTTCAGCCGGTTCGAAAACACTTTGAGGAAGATGATGAGGCAAAAAAACTTCTTGAGAAAGTAAAGTCATACCAAGTGACAAGGTGAGGAAATTATCTCAATCCCTGAAAAAAATCTACTGCTCGTGATAAAACTGTGTACGGCCTTTTTATCGCAATTACTTCAGTAAGAGGCATTCGGAATATCAACTCCGAAACATCACTATAGAAACCGGCAGGATCGAGCGCGGGATCATATGAAACTTTCAGTCTAGACCCACTATTAAACGGGTAAAAAGCTTGCGGAACCTGATTGCCGGTCACAATATAGTGATCAATTTGACCATTACGTAGATGACTCTGCAAAAGACCGACTAGCCCCATTCTCCATACATGATTATCAAAACATACTCTCCGCGATCCTTCGTCGGTTTGTTCGTATTCATCGGTGATTAATCTCCTGCTAAGATCTCTTCCAATTTGAGAGTAATAAACAGTCCCAGATCCTTTTTCATCATACCAATCACCACTTTCCACCATATCTCTTAGGGGCCAATCTTTATGGGAAAACTTCTTTGAAATATCTTTCATTAAACCTCCCCAAAACACTTGAGGGATTACTTCTTCCGTTTGACCACTCGGTCCATTTAACCCATTTATGTAATGTTCTGGACTATTAAAACCAATTTTTCTAATTTCACTCATATATTCAAATTTCCCCCATAACTTAAAGGGAATGGCTTCAATTATATCATAGTATAGGTTTATTTCAAGATGGCGTCTATTCGAGAAGATGTTTTGCGTATGCTATACTAATTTCCATGGAAAACTCCACTCAACTTCAGTCTCTTTGCAAGCTTCTCAGATATGATATTGTGAACTCAACAACGGAGGCAGGATCTGGGCACCCCACCTCTTCCCTTTCAGCAGTTGAGCTAATGGCAACGGCCCTTTTTGACGGCCATTTTCACTATGATTTCGAGCATCCTCATTATATTTTCAACGACCGTCTCATTTTCTCAAAAGGACACGCAGCTCCCCTATACTTTTCTCTCTTTCACGCGGCAGGAAAACTATCGTACGAAGAACTCATGACATTGCGGAAAATTGACTCGAACATTGAAGGTCACCCAACTCCTCGGTTTCCCTTTTGTGATGTCGCAACAGGGTCTTTGGGTCAAGGTTTATCTGTTGGCTTGGGAATGGCGCTGGGAATAAAACTACATAAAAAGGTCTCGGGTGCTTATCCAGCGCGGGAACCACGAGTATATGTTCTTCTTGGGGATTCAGAAGTTGCGGAAGGCCAAGTATGGGAAGCCATGGAAGTAGCTGCGCATTATAAAGCTAATAATTTGGTCGGGATCCTGGACGTCAACCGTTTAGGTCAAAGAGGAGAAACAATGCTGGGATGGGATCTTTCCACGTATAAAAAACGTGCGGAAGCATTTGGGTGGAACACTATCGTGATTGAGAAAGGAAATGATCTGGAAGAAGTGCGCGCTGCATTTGATCACCTAGAATCTATTTCTAATCAAAAACCCACGTTGCTGATTGCCAAAACACAAAAGGGCGCAGGAATTACAGCACTTGCAGATAAAGACAACTGGCACGGAAAGCCACTTCCTAAGGACATGCTCGACGATGCATTACGTGAACTTGGACCTATCGACCGAGATATTCGAGGAACGGTTCCTCAGCCTGAAATGCCAGATTTACTCGAGCAACATCCTTCCCACACCGATGCAATACTCACGCGGGTGATGGCAACGAGAGAAGCCTATGGCGAAGGGTTAAAAGAACTTGCAGATAATCCGAATGTTGTTGTTTTAGATGCTGAAACTTCAAACTCCACATTTGCCGAAAAAATGAAAGAGGTTGCTCCAGACCGATTTTTTGAGATGTATATTGCCGAACAAAACATGATTTCGGTCGCGCTTGGCATGAGTAAGGTTGGATTTATCCCTTTCTCTTCCACGTTCGCCGCATTCCTCACTCGTGCGTTTGATCAGATTCGCATGGGTCAGTACTCTGAAGGGAATCTCAAACTAGTCGGATCTCATGCGGGGGTTTCCATTGGCGTGGATGGTTCCTCGCAAATGGCATTAGAAGATATCTCCATGATGAGATCCCTTCTCAAAAGTGTCGTTTTATACCCATCTGATGCAACTTCTACCGTAAAGCTGATGCATGAAATGCTTGCACATAAGGGTATTTCGTATCTAAGACTTACTCGAGAAAAAACGCCCAAGCTGTATTCTCCAAACGAATCTTTCCCTATCGGCGGATCAAAAGTACTTCGATCATCTGAAAAAGATACAGCCGTGATTTTTTCCGCGGGAATAACCCTACACGAAGCGTTGAAAGCTCAAAAAGTACTGCTAGAAAAAGATGTTTATGTTGCAGTGGTTGATCTTTACAGCATAAAGCCAATCGATGTGAATACGATCCGAGCACAAGCTCACAAAACGAGCCATGTTATTGTGGTGGAAGATCATTATCCAGACGGAGGGGTGGGAGATGCAGTGCGCCAAGCGCTCGATGGCATGGCGACACAGTTCACTCATCTTGCAGTGGGAAAAATCCCTCGCTCGGGCCTCCCTCACGAGCTACTGAGACTTGAAGAGATTGACGCAGAGGCAATTGTGAATGCGGTTCTTGGATAGGTTTCGCGCGAATCTACTCTAGTTGACGATCCACCAAGAAAAGATACCGTCAATATCAACCGGTTTATCCAGTCTTAACACAAATGACTCCCCTTTCTTCCGATCCTCTATCCAAAACCGCGTAGCGGGCGAATAATCAGACGTAAATGTAACGTAAATGAGAGATTTTTCGGAGATACTTTCAGTAAGGATTTGGATCGAATCACTTCCTGCCGGGATGGTTCCTTCCCCAGCCGAGGCAGTTGCCTCATCTTCGGTATTTACCACATATTTATTTGATACCAATGTGCCATCCACGGAGACTATGCCTTCTTTCGATATTCGCACCATGCCTGCCAAAATATCTACGTCCGCCATTTTATCTGACTGGAGCTTGAGAGGCTCACTTAGCGTATTAATACTTCCCGCCAAGCCATCAACCTGGACAAGCCCCGCATTGATTGAGCCTGAAACTCCTACGTCGTAGAGGTTCGCACTCCCAAGAACTGCAAGCTCTGTCAACACAAGACTGTCTGAAGTCAATGATGCGGAAATACTTGCCATAAGAAGTTCATCTCGTAAAGTACCAATTTCGGACTTGAGCGAAGCAAGTTGTCCCGAAACAGTAGCATCGTACTGCGAAATATCAAATTGAGCCTCTTGTGTGGCCTCAGCATTTACTTTTTCTTTCAGCGTGACGACATCTGACGCTATCATATCAACCTCATTTTGAAGCGTATCGATGCTTTCGGGAAGGGCTTCCTCAACTTTCTGCTGTAAGGCAATAAATTCGGGTGACGAATCAAGCTCAATATCTTCGGCGCTCGTGGGCATTACTGGTAATGAGTCGGTGTCTGATAAGCTCGTTTCTATCGTTCCTGCGGAATCGAGTTCAAGAGACTGTGATTGTAAGGTTGCAATAGCATTTTCGTGTTCCTTCACCACTTCAAGAAGATACAGACCCATCCGATCATACTTAATACCATCGGGACGTCCTTGAGGATCATATACCACGAGCTGATTCAGCCCCATTTCATCCAAATCTTCTGCAATATAGCCAACTGTTTCCATTCCCGTGTCGGTGAGTTTGTATGAAACGGGTTTCAGGTCAAGTATTTTTTTAAAGTCAGTGTCCAGTTCCTGAATGTCTGTTTTATATCTTCTCGAAGATCCATCCCGCCACACATTTCCGCTTGAATCAATAACAACGGGAGTTCCAGTACCATTTTGTAAGTCGTCAATGGAAAGTTTTGAGCCTGGATCTGTGGTGCCAATACCGACATTTCCTCCTTCTTCGACGAATACTCCAACGTTTGCAGAACTATCGTTGAGAGATAAACCATCTGTTGAGAGTGCGGAAATAGTATTGGATTCGATCCTAACGGAGGCAACTTCAAGAGAACTCAGACCGCTCACTGTTCCGCCGGTAATATTCACGGCATTTGCGTCCTGAAGAGACATGTCTCCCAATCCAAGAGTGGCTTGCATGGTTGCAGCATCTGCATCGTCAAGGATCTGCCGTGCATAGGACGTCAACCCTGTTGTTGAATACGTGTTTGCGCCCGTCAAATAAAGCATTTGATCAGGTGCCGTAACGAGCGAAGCGATACTCGTGAGCGCATTACTAAATGCTTGTGCGCCGGAAGCAATGGCAATATCTGCGGTGGTTAGAATTTTCTTATTCCCGATGTACAATGCTGTTGAAGCTGAACCAACCGAGCCGGTGGATATGAAATTTGCACTCACGCCCGTTCCCACATAATAACCCTGGGATGCAAGTGCCGATCCTGAAATGTGTAATTTTTGCGTAGGATTGGTAAGTCCAATTCCCAAATTTCCGTTTATGGTGAGGAAGTCTGATTGAAAGTTTCCGTAAATTAGAGGAGTAGAAGTGCTTGAGTTATCGATATAAAGCTTGTTACTCGTTGTCTCATTTAGCCCTGCTTGGTACCCAATCATGACACTTCCCGCTTTGTTGTGAAGAACGCTTCCTCTTCCTGCATCATAGCCGATAAATACATTATTACTTCCTGACTCATTGT
Source organism: uncultured bacterium (assembly GCA_937914905.1). Lineage (GTDB taxonomy): Bacteria > Patescibacteriota > Microgenomatia > UBA1406 > GWC2-37-13 > UBA1450. The sequence continues at coordinate 7,784 of CALESU010000073.1, read as the reverse complement.
TGTAACCGGCCCGAGTCCCAATTGCAGTATTAAAATTACCTGATGTCGCCTGTAACCCTGCATCTTTCCCAAGATACACATTTCCATCTCCTACCTGATTATTGACACCTGCTGATTTTCCTACGAGAGTATTATCGTCACCCAATGTATTTGATGCTCCCGCCAATTGCCCAATGAGAGTATTGGCAGCGCCCCTCGTGGTTGCGGCGCCGGCACCTAACCCGACAAATAAGTTATTTTTTCCATCTCCCCCGCCTAATGAAGTGAGCGCATTTCCACCGTCGCCCAAGACCATCGTCCCCTCAAAGGTTACCTGATCAGGCATCAATATGGTTTGCACGGCGTTGACAGCTACTTTTCCTATCACGTCAAGGGCTTGAGTGGGCGCAGTGGTTCCCACTCCGAGTCTCCCTGCACCATCAATAGCAAATGGAGTAACATCACCTACTTCGTCGTTAACCAGAAGAGATAAATTGCTATCTGCTCCAGTATTCGAGAGAGTCAATAATGTATCTGCAGAGCCAGGAATTTCTACCACATCAGTAGGAACCAATGGGGTAAGAACTCCTGAAGGACTTCTGTCCCAATACACCACTCCAATAATATTTGCCACGTTTGCTGAGGTGATTATGACCTCAGAACCAATAAACATCGGATTTGTCCCTACTCCGGTTGCGGTGCCACTTATTAAATTTTTTGAATCAATTGCTCCTACAAATATGCCTTGTTCTGTATGAATATCACCCTGTACGTCAAGTGTGGCAAGAGGGTTTGTGGTACCAATCCCTACGTTTCCGTTATCATAAATAGAGCCCGTTTCAATCTGAGAAGAAGAAGACCATCGAGGAACGTAATTGGCATCGCCAACCCCTTGGACCAGTCCAGCTGGCCAACAGTTACCACCCTGGTCACATACTTCATTGCCGTTTTGTTGAATAGTTCCCCCTGAAATAGTTCCTGTGACGACAAGATCTGTAAGCGTCCCCACTCCTGTAATTCCCGTGTATGCTCCGGCTAGTGCATCTGAAGGAAGTGCTCCCACATATGAGAGGTTTTCCAAATCAAGCGTACCTGAACTCATCGTTCCCACGTTATCGGTATCAAATATCATCCCCTCGATGATCGTTTCATCTATGTCAAGGGTTGAAAATGAAATATCGGGGATAATAATTTCAGGAAGAGCTGAAGAAAACCGAAGGACTCCATCGGTAGAAGATATGCTTATATTGTCCCCTTCCAGTAGAACGTCCCCCGTAAGTCCTCCGAAAGAAGAAACTCCCCCGGTGCTGGAGATGATGGGAGACTGGGGATCTCCCGTAATTTCAATACCTCGCCCTGCCGTAATTTCATAAATGACGTTGGGAGCGACTATATCTTGCTCAAACACTGCTGGTGCAGTAAACAATGTGTCAATGTTAATCTTGAGCGTTTTCTGCAAATCTCCCAAATCTTCTGAGCGGAAAATAGGTTCGGGAAGGGACATGGTTGGAAACTTTGTTCCCGGAGGGGTCCCGCCTGATTCAGAAATTCCCAAAAAGCCACCAATTGCTGAAAGTCCGGGATTTCCCGCAGCACGTGGGACGAACGTGAAGTAAAAAAGGGAGGCTCCTAAGAATAGGATAAAGAGCACTACAAACAATACGACTCTCCTATTGCGCATATATATGATACTTCTTCTGTTTATTATGACAAATACTTTCCATGCTTGCAATGGTTCTCAAAAACATTAGTACTGATATATTGATCAGATTATGTGAATGATACCTATAATTATCATTGTCTTAACAATAAATTATGGATTGTAATTCTGTCTCCTATTTCTTGGTACAGGATCTGATTTGGCTGTACATCTCGTCAGAGATGTATTACCATGAAACTATATGCCCTTTTCCCTCATGAGAAGTAATTTTGCACGTTCGTATTGGTTTTATATATCTTCTTTTATTGCTCTTTTTATCTATTTATTTACGAACGTTCCTTTTTCAAACGCACAACTTTCTTCGTTCGGCATTAGTAATCAAGTTCCCATTAAAGGTGAATCTGTGCTTGATGGATACATAGTAGTCTCGATAAAAGATGGATTTGCCATCTCGTCTGAAGCGTCTCAAGAAAAACTGGTAGGAGTAGTTACTGAAAAACCCGCAATTGAAGTTGCGTCAGAGGGAGAAGGCACGTATCCGCTGGCAACATCGGGCGAAGCATATGTGTGGGTTACCCTTGCAAATGGCGATATTGTAAAGGGAGACAGTATCACATCTTCTCCTTGGGCAGGCATTGGCATGAAGTCAAATGGCTCAGGCTCAACCATTGGAACTTCACTGGACGATGCAAAATCAGATGATGCAAAGAGTCGGGAGCAATTAGTTACTAAAATACGCATTCTCATCCAACCCACGGAAGGTGGTTCTGTAGGAACCGTACAATCTAGTGGGGGACTTATCAAGAAATCGGAGGCATTTACATCGTCGAGTTTGCTTCGCTATGGCGTCGGCTCACTGATTATCGTTATTACCATACTTCTGAGTTTGTGGTTTTTTGGCGGAATCGCAAAATCAGGAGTTGATGCCCTCGGCAGAAACCCGCACGCTGCTCTCAAGATCCAATTTGGCATTATGATCAATGTGTTTGTCGGATTTGCAATTGCCCTAGTTGGAATTATCACCGCTTTGTATATAATGAATTAAACCCCTTTGTGGAATGTACCTGAATTATCAATTTTGACTGAATATATGTCGATCACATCCGAACAATTACTACCCCTCTTGGTAATCCTTCCTGTGGCAAGTTTATTTTTCAACTTTGCCCTCATGGTATTTCTCATTATCTTCGTTCAAAAAGGAAAAATGAAGCCTCGTGAACAGCAGGAGTTGGAACACCACATGATGGAAGTGATCAAGCAAGCAGAAGTTCGATCAACTGAGATTATTGAAGACGCTACAAAAAAAGCTCACAAGATCATCTTAGAAGCCCAAGACACCAAACACACAATCGAAGAGAAAATGGATAAATTTGTGCAAGATACCACGATTACTGCGCAAAATAAGTTAGACGAACAACAAGGCGCGATAGTTTCTCGATTTACCGATGCGTATGGACGCTTGGTCGAACAGTTTGAAGGAGAAACGCAAATTCTCATTTCTAATCTACAACATGAAGCGCGTACCATGCAGGGTGAGTTTAAGAAAACACTGCACGATGATTCCGTTGCTGTTCTGAATAAAATGAAAGAAAACATGGACTCGCAAATCATCGGCGTAAACGAGGAAATAAAAGAGTATCGAGATCGGACTTTTGCAAAAATTGACGAACAAGTGCAGGTCCTTATCAAGCAATATGTCGCAGATTACTTTCAAACTCAATTGACTCCTGAAACTCATGAAAATATCTTGTTTAAGGCTTTCGATAAGTTCAAACAAACTATCAATACACCCAAAAAACCATGAGTGAATTGAGCAAATATAAAGAAATTATTGACGGAATTTACACGGTCGCACAAAAAAACACGTTCGTGAATGCAATACAACATGCGATCGATGCTTCGTTTGATCAGAATAAAGAAGTGCAGTTTGTACTTGATTCGTATATCCCCTACTTTCAAAGTGATCAAATTCTATCTCTTGCCCAATCATTTCGTGTAGATCTTCGCGATCAACAAGCAGCTACAGCATTTTACAAAGAACTACTCGGAGTCTTGAGTCAATTAAAAATAGTAGACCTCACTCTTGCATACACTCCCAATTACGATCAGATTAGCAAAATTATTGCATGGTGGCGAACAGAAGTTGATCCTTACATTATCCTCAACCTCAAGTTTGACCGAGATCTTATTGCGGGTGCGATTGTGGGTTTTGACGGACAATCAAAGAATGTGAGTCTCCGCGAACATATGAAGTCGGTATGATTCGAATAACCACTTATGGACATCTATCAAGAATATCTGAAAAAAACGGGCGTATATGGAAAAGTTCTCGAAGTACGCCATCCTCTTATTTTTATTGAAGGTCTTCCGGAGGTTCGACCCAATGAAACGATTATCTTTGAAGGTGGTCAGCGAGGGCAAATCCTCGACATTGAAGAAAAAGAGGTACACGCACTTCTCTTTTCCAATGAACCGGTGCCAATTGGGGCCATGGTAACCCGCACAAATGAATCTGCGAGCGTTCCTGTAACTGACAAGCTCTTGGGAAGAATCGTCAACCCGTTGGGAATCCCGCTCGGAGAGACTGAGCCAATGCAGTCTGACGTACACCGCCCTATTTTCTCTATTGCTCCGGGAATCGAAAAACGAAGCAAGATCAACGAACCTTTTGCAACGGGCATTCTCAAAATTGACCTCTTGATCCCGCTTGGTAAGGGCCAGCGAGAACTGATTCTCGGAGACGTAAAAACAGGAAAAACCACATTTCTTTTGTCCTCACTTCTTTCTCAATCCCAGCAACCTGACACGGTTATGATTTATGCTGCAATAGGAAAAAGAAGAAGCGAGATCAATCAGTTGGTAACATTTTTGACTGAGCACAAAATCATGGATCGGACGATCATGGTCGCAACCTCATCTTCAGATAGCCCGAGTATTTTGTATTTGACTCCCTACGCCGCAATGAGCATGGCCGAATTCTTTATCGAAAAGGGTACAAATGTGGTTTTGGTACTCGATGATCTTTCCACGCACGGTCAAAGTTACCGAGAACTTTCTCTGTTGAGCCGACGCTTCCCCGGACGAGAGTCTTATCCTGGAGATATCTTTTATGCACACGCAAGTCTTTTGGAACGAGCTGGTTGCTATCATCACCCAGAAAAAGGCGCGGTTTCCATTACGTGCCTACCTATTGCAACCACGGTGGAAGGAGATATCACCGGATACATCGCAACAAACCTCATGGGTATGACTGACGGCCACATCATGTTTGACGTGGATATTTACAACAAAGGAGAGCGCCCTGCAATCAATATCCCCATCTCGGTAACCCGCGTAGGTAGACAGTCTCAAACGGATTTATTTAAAGGAATTACGGTTGAAATCCTTTCCATGCTCTCTCAATACAATAAATTGCTCAATATTTCTCACTTAGGAAGTGAGCTTTCTGCAGACTCAAAACGAGCTTTAGAAAAAGGTAAAGCTCTTAGCACGATTCTGCAACAAGAAAAAGGAATCCTCCCGAGAGATGTGCAAGCCATATTGTTTGGGCTCGTATGGCTTGAAACAATTGATTTTTCAACGGAAGAAACGTATATGGAAACAGTTGCAAAAATCATGCAATATTATCAAGGATTTGAAGGAATGAAAACCATTACTGAACTTACCAAGTCCCCCAATGTCCCCCATTTTCTCGATGAACTCAAAAAGACGTCAGCAATCATAGGCTTATGCAAACCAAAAACAGCATCATAGAAGAACAGAATTTTTTAGGTACTCTTAAAACGATAGCAACCGCATATCAGGAGATTTCTGTGATGAAAATGAAGCAAACTCGTGATTCGATCGAGCATGGCCGTCTGTTTGTCGCAAAGCTGAAAAAAATGTTTGAAGCGCTCATCATTTCTTTTCCGAGTATTAAACAAAGCACCAAAACTCCCCATGTAAAAAAGCTTGCGAAGGTCCTCATCACTGCAAATGCGCGCTTTCATGGAGATATTTTACGCAGAATTTTTAACGCGTTTATCGCAGACGAGGGAAAAGAGGGAGATATTTTAATTGTGGGAAAAATTGGGAAAGACTATCTTCTTCAGCATGGGGGAGATATGAAGTATACCTATTATGACGTTCCTGACAGTAATATCACGGTCAGCGACATGCGAGTATTGATTCATGATCTCATGCAGTACGAGACGGTTCTCGTATATCATGCTCAATTTAAAACTGTAGTCACTCAGGACATTGTGACAGAAACCATTCCGAGCATTTATTCCCTGCTCGAACCAACAGAGCTACCTCCCAAAGACGAGGTAGTTGTGGAGCCTGACCCTTCAGCCCCTCCCACTCCCCTGTACTTATTTGAGCCATCTGGCGATGTAATTGCTGATTTTATGAATGACAGCGTTCGAGCATCACTTACGAGGCAAACTCTCTACGAAACTCAACTTGCACGCTATGCATCTCGCATCAAAGCGATGGATTCTTTGATGCATAATATTGAAGACGAGGAAAAAAGTCTCAAGCGAGAAAAAGTGAAAATTATCCGTACCCTAAACAACAAGAAACAGTTGGAGCGTATTTCAGGAATTTTGTTGTGGCAATCATAAAAATCATATGCAATCAAAAGGAACCATATTAAGTATTAAAGGACAAATCGTAGAAGTCGCATTCATCGACGAGCCTCCCAAACGGCATGAGCTTTATATTGTCGAAAACAATCCTCAGGCGATCATTGAGGTCTACACCTCTGCAACTAAAAACACGGTTTACTGTCTTGCTCTTGTTCCCACAGAAATGCTTTACAAAGGAGCAACGGTGGTAAACACGAAAAAAACACTCTCCATCCCCATTGGAAAACAGGTGTTGGGACGGGCCATGAATGTGTTTGGAGAACCGATCGATGGACTCCCCGCGTTTAACTTTGAGCGCACAAAGTCAATTTTTGCAACTCAAACGGACGTGAGAAAAGTAGCGGTACCCAGCCAAATCCTGGAAACGGGTATTAAGCTCCTTGATTTTTTCACCCCACTCTTACGAGGGGGGAAAATTGGTTTGTTCGGAGGAGCTGGCGTCGGAAAAACGGTTCTTCTTACTGAAATTATTCATAATATTAGTTCGCAAGAAAAAAATTCGACCGTATCCATATTTGCAGGCGTGGGAGAACGTAGTCGCGAAGGCCAAGAGCTTATTGAGTCGCTTGATCAAACAGGAGTGCTTCCCACCATTTCATTAGTATATGGAGAAATGAGCCGAAACCCCGCAATCAGATTCCGCACGAGTTTTGCCGGAGCTGCGCTCTCTGAGTATTTTCGCGATGTCGAAAAGCAGAACGTGCTCTTTTTCGTAGACAACATGTACCGGTTTGCTCAGGCAGGATACGAATTAGGAACATTGATGAGTCAAATCCCGTCAGAAGGAGGATATCCACCTACCCTTGCCTCAGACATGGCAGAAATTCACGAACGTTTATATTCCACGAGTGAAACCGCACTTACCACATTCGAAACCGTGTACGTACCTGCTGACGATATTACCGACCCCGGAGTGCAGGCCGTTCTCCCCTATCTTGATGCGCGCGTGGTTCTTTCCCGATGGATCTATCAAGAGGGACGATTCCCCGCAATAGATACCCTTTCTTCAAACTCAAGTGCATTAAACCCTCAAATCATTGGAGAGAGACATTACCGCGCAACTTTGGAGACTCAACGATTACTTAAGGAGTCTGTTAATTTAGAAAAAATCGCATCACTTATTGGCGAAGCGGAACTTTCTCAAGAGAATCAACTCATTTTTAAACGCGCCCAAATCATCAAGAATTTTATGACGCAAAAGTTTGTCACCGCGTCAGGAAAAGCAAACGACACTAGTTCTTATGTTCCTCGAGAACGAACAGTGCAAGATAGGCTAGGTATGGAGGGTATTCCAAACCTCGCGCCCGCCAGCCATCCATGGCCTGCAAAGCATGCTGGCAAATGCCTTGCTTATGGCGCGTGATCCACTGTCGCGGCCCGGTCTTCACCGCCGCCACAAAATCATTCAGGTCGGCGCCATGCGGTGCACCGACTTCCGCTATGACTTCTCTGGTGACATACAGGAAGACACGCGACCCGGCCCGGTCCGTATTGAAGAACCGTGTGCCAATCGCGTT
>CALESU010000072.1 GCA_937914905.1 uncultured bacterium | reverse complement strand
TGGAGTACAGAGAATGGCCAAAAAAAATACCATTATCCGTTCGCTCCCTTCAGTAGAAACGCTCGGGAGTACAACGGTTATTTGTTCCGACAAAACAGGAACACTCACGCAAAATCAAATGACCGTGGAACGCATTTTTGATGGAAAAGAAGTGTTTACCGTAACGGGAACGGGATATGAAACAAAGGGATCAATTCTCAAGGGAGAAGATGCCGTAACTCACCCACATGATGCATTACGACGGATTTTGCACATTGGAGCATTGTGCAATGAGTCCGTGGTAGTCCACAAGAATGGAAAAGTGGAGATTAGTGGAGACCCCACTGAAGGTGCCCTCATAATTGTTGCTGGCAAAGCGGGAATTCATCAGCAGGATATTATCAAGGAACAAAATCACCTTGATATGATCCCTTTCAAATCGGGCACTAATTACATGGCAACACTCCATGAAGTTGATGGAGAAAAAATCATTTATGTGAAAGGCTCTCCCGAAGTACTTGCCGAACTCAGTTATAAAGGTGATCGTGCTTCTCCTCATGCGTATGTCAAACAAGCTGAGCAATTCGCACGTGATGGTTTGCGTGTACTCGGAATGGCATACAAAATAGTACCCAAAAATACTACGTCAATCACTGAAGATGATATTAAACACCTTACTATGTGTGGTCTACAAGGCATGATGGATCCTCCTCGCGTAGAAGCCATGCAAGCTATTCGAAGCTGTCAACATGCAGGGATACGAGTCATTATGATAACGGGAGATCACGCGGTTACTGCTCGCGCAATAGGAGCGAAAATGGGAATATGTGAGCATACGAGTACCGTAATTACCGGCGTTGAACTCGAAGAAATGTCAGATGCCGAACTGTATGCAAAAGTGAAAGAGGTTTCTGTATTTGCGAGAGTCTCACCCAATCATAAACTCCGCATAGTAAACCAACTTATGAAGCAAGGAGAGGTAGTTGCCGTAACAGGAGATGGAGTAAATGACGCACCAGCTCTCAAAGCGGCGCATTTAGGTATTGCTATGGGAAAGTCTGGAACAGATGTTGCAAAAGAAGCCGCGAATATGGTCATTCGCGATGACAATTTTGCCACTATTTTTCAAGCGGTATATGAAGGTCGGGTTGTTTTCGACAATATACGAAAAGCTGTGGCATTTCTCATCCCAACCGGATTTGCAGCGATTATCACCATTTTGGTGACGATCATCATGGGAACCCCTCCTCCTTATCTTGCGGTTCAACTCTTGTGGATTAATCTGATTGCAAGTGGTATTCAGGACGTTGCACTGGCATTTGAACCGGGAGATAGACATCTCCTCCGCCAATCTCCTCGGGATCCTGACGAAGGGATCATGTCTCGCACATTGTTGCATCGGAGTATTTTAGTCGGCGTGGTCATCTCGGTCGGTGTTTTGTTTGTCTATTTTTATAGCCTGGGAAAAGGCATGGAACTTGCTCAAGCACAAACTCTAGCCGTAACTACAATGGTATTTTTCCAATTTTTTCAGGTATTAAACTCTCGATCTGAACGTGAATCTGTTTTTACCATGAGTCCTTTTTCAAATAAACTTCTCTTTTTCGGACTGTTTGGATCAATGATCGCCCATCTCCTCGTTCTCTATGTGCCGTCGCTTGAATGGCTTTTTTCCATGAAACCCATCACTTCATCCCAATGGGCACTCATTATAAGCGTTGCGTCTAGTATTATCCTCGTTGTAGAAATGGATAAATCAATAGTGAGAGCACGAAGAGAGCTTGCAGTCAAAAAACTTATGCTTTAGTTTCGGTATGAGGCGCGTACCGGAATCGAACCGGTGCAATAGGAGTTTTGCAGACTCCCGTGTTTCCACTTCACCAACGCGCCATGCGCCTATTTTCTGTCCTCTATTGTACTGTATCGTGTCCCTCTATGCCAATAGAATCAAGGCAAAAAGTCATGTACAATACCCCTATATGTCCACAATAACTGTCCAGGCTCCTGCAAATATTGCATTTATCAAATACTGGGGAAATAACGAGGATAATCTCCCGCTCAACAATAACATCTCCATGACTTTGAGTAATTGCCAAACAACAACTTCGATACAAAAATCTCCTGATTGGCAAGAGGATGTTGTAGAGCTCCAAGATAATAATGGAACCTATCACGTACTCTCACGAGAAACGATCAAAGAACGCAAAGCGTATGAACATATTGAAAGAATTCGAACCATTGCAGGAGCTTCGGAAAAAGTCCATATTCGGTCACGCAATTCATTTCCTACCGACTCAGGGATCGCCTCCTCCGCTTCCGGATTTTGTGCTCTGACCGGTGCTGTGTGTTTGGCATATAATTTGAAGGAGATTTTCGATGACAAACTTCAGCTCTCAAAACTCGTGCGACTGAGTGGCTCAGCTTCGGCGGCGCGCTCTGTGTATGGGGGATTTGTAGAGCTTCTAGCTCACTCAAATCATGATAATTCCTACGCGGTACAGCTTGCTCCTGAGTCTCACTGGGCACTTGCAGATGTTGTTGCCATCATTTCCATGAAAAGTAAAGAAACCCCCACTTCAGAAGGACATCGCTCCGCTCCCACAAGCCCATACTTTCAAACCCGGCTGAATGAAATGCAAC
>CALESU010000071.1 GCA_937914905.1 uncultured bacterium | reverse complement strand
AAAAGTAACATTAAGCGACGTATCCTGTCAAAATAATTCGATCTTTCATTTTTTAGATTGCTATTACAATCTAAATTACTCGAGCCCTCGAAATTCGCCTTTTAAGGCACTTCCCGATTTTAAGACGTGTGTTTAATCCTTTCTCCGAACATTATTTTTTGCAGGACTTATTTTCACCCCTCTTTCACAGCATTTAAGGGGTGGGGAAATGGGGATTGAGTTAAATATTGGTTTAGCTTGTCAGAATAAGCCATACCGGAGAAGTACCAAAAATCAAGCTTTGTGCAAGACACAAAGGGTGAAGGGGGACAAAAGAATACATGAATAAAGAAATATAAATAGGGAATTAATCATTTATTTCATTTTTTCAACGATGCAACAAATTCGCATTCCCCTCTCTCTTTTCAAAGCTAACGTCGTATAATATACAATTTACGACGTTATACATCTTCTCTTCCCAGCCTGGATTTTGGTCATTTTTTGCCCACATCCAGAACGCGACGAAAGTGAAGATATAAAAAAGATATTCTCTCTTTTACGAAAAATCTATTCGCAAATAAAAAAATTATTTCTTTGTGAAATACCCCTATCTCGAGTAGTTTTGAATATCTTGCAAAAGAGTGGGTTTCGAGAGAGGTACCCCTCCTTCCAAGCAGGAGTTATCCACATGTGCTGGTGAGAGGCTAACTATATCAAACTATTGCAAATTTCGCCAAGGAGATTTAAACAAATATCTTATAGTAATTCATTATTATTATAGGATATTATTCTATTTCTCACGTTCGTGAGATTTATATAAAATAGCACCTCTCACCTACTCCCCTCTCCCCTACCTTTTGGCCTCTCATATCAGTCTTTATCGTTGTGATAAAAAGAGAGTAATAACGAGTGTTACGAGCATGACAATTACGTATTCTCGCACGATATTTTTAAATAGCCGATTATCTAAATAGTGATACAAGATCCCCGTAATGCTAAAATACGTGGAAACAAGAAGGAGTGTTCGCACATTGGTTTTGACCGGAAGAAATGAGGCTAATATCCCCGCTTCAAGAATGAGAACACCTACAAGAAGGCTCATATTTACAACCTTTCTTGATATTTCTCTCTCTAAGTGTACGCTCCAGAGCAATTGGAGAGATAACAATGAAGACGCTACAGCAATAAGAGGAGTTGAGAGAATCACAGGAAGCCTGAGTGATAATATCGCCAATGTATAGAGGAAGAAAGCAAACGTTTGAGACAGATAATTGACTGAAAATGCTGCACGATAGAGTTGAAGACTCTTTTCAACTCCAACATTCAAAATATTTGTGGATAATAAAATGGCATAAAACCCTAAGGAGAATAAAGCGAGATAGGGTATCCGGGTAAGCCAACGGACGGGCAAAAGTGAATAAAAGAGGTACAGTGCAATGGCATAGAAAATGGGCATGATAAATAGCGTATACCTCTCTACCCCATCGATCCCCTCGTAGATAGCAAGATAAATTACCCCATACAATACGAATACAAACAAACTAATAAAAATAAACCACGTTTCTGAGAATGGGAAAAAAGTACTTCCCGCAAGAAGAAGGGTTGAAAAGAGGGTTGCGACAATGATACGTATACGCTTTGGGACAAGAGATATCCCAGGAACGGACGGCAGGTGTATGCGCGACTTCATGAGAACTAGTATATCACGTGTTGTCATAATGATTTACCCTTGACTTTTGAGTCATATTCCTTATACTCTTTCTCAAATGAAACGTATAGACGAACTCGAAGTAAAAGCAATTGACTCTGCCATTGAAGGCCGTTGGGAAGACGCAATCCAACTTAATAGGGAGATTATTTCTGAAGATCCTGAGCACTTAAATGCCCATTTAAGATTAGGATATGCGAAACTACAACTGAACGAACTGACTCAAGCCCAAGACGCATTTAAAACAGCTCTGGTCATTCAACCAAAAAACAACATAGCTGAAGAACATTTGTCCAAAATCGCCGTCTTGAAAGAAAAAAACAAAAAAAGACTCGTTTCTTCCACCAAGTACGATCCTGAGCTTTTTGTCGAAATTCCCGGGAGAACTCGAACAATTCATCTCGTGAATTTGGGACAAAAAGAAGATTTGGCAGGAATTAATATCGGAGAAGAGGTACTTTTGAATGAAAAACGACGAAAACTTGAAATTAGAACTTCTGCTGATGATTATTTGGGATCACTCCCCGATGACATCTCCAAACGTCTCTCCTATTTTATAAACGAAGGAAGTACATATAAAACCCATATTAAAGAGATTGATTTGAATAATGTGGTGGTATTTATCCGGGAGACGCTTAAGGGAAAGAAAGTACGTCAGTATCCTTCTTTTCCTTCAAACCCCCACGTAATGCTCTCGGACATCAACCAGATCGATCAAGAAGGAGAAGAAGTGGAAGGTGAACATAAGGAGGAAGAAGAAGAATCCGAAGATGAGGGAGTTGATCCCGATCTTGAGATTGACGATGACGAATGGGATGATTTTGAAGAAGAAAAAGACCTCGGAACAATTGTTCAGCTGGAAGATGGAGAAGAAGAGGAAGAGGAATAATGAGAGACTTTATTTTTAAAAAATACAATACTTCCTTTTAATTTTTTGAGAGAAATCATCCGAGAAAGCTCACGAGGAATGTGGTAATCTTTCATAGAAACCCGAGCCATACCAAATGAGGCGATTAAGATTCCCAGTAGAATTAGATATATCTCCATATATTACTTTGCTATTTCCCACTCCCCTTCTCTCTCTCCGAGCACAAGCAGTATATCATAAATGTCTGTTTTTCCTGCCATGAGGGGACATGCAAAAAAATGACCTATATCAATTGCTGTTTGAGGAGGAGTATCGTCTGAGTAAATGACTGCGCAGTTTGAGGACTTCTCCATGTCCAGGGAAATATCACTCACCCGTATGCCATTTCCTTCTAAAACCTGCGAAACTCGCTCTGCAGTTAACCTTGATTGGGTAAACAGAATCTGCGTGCTCTTTTGTTCATCTCGGTAGGTTGGCTGAAATAAAAGACCAATACTTCGCTTGACAAAGGTGTCGCTTTGAAAGGATTTCGAGCCCAATACCGTGTCTTCTATTTGGCGATAGGCAATCCGCGTGAACTCGTCTTTTTGAGGCGCTCGCAAGTGAATGGCAAGGTACAGCCTGTCAAGAATAGTGGCGTTACTTTCATAGGTCAACAGATTCATAAAGCGAGGTTTTTCGATCTCTTCAACCAGTTCTTCGTTATAAATCACATCAGGAGAAGAGGGAAAAAATGCATAATGCACAAATGATGAAGTGGTTGCGGAAAATGTTTTTTGAATGAGTCTTTCATTCCCATCCAGTGCTCCCAATTTTCCCAACGATCCAATCCGATACGTCCCATATCCCCCAGGAACATCAACTTGTAAGTCTGAAGCAAAGGGAATGTAATAGTGTTGTTTTGATTTTACGTCAAGAGAATAAAAATAAGTGTTCCCTCCGTAAACCACCACATTAATTCTATCGGGGGCTCGCCAAAAAAGAGACTCTCGAAAGACGGTGAAGCCTTTATATACCAAGTAGATTCCGAGAAGGAGAACAACTCCTACGATAAGATGTCGGTTCTTCATGTCGCTAACGCGTCAATTCAGATTCGCACGTGACGCAGTATGATGATTCAGGAATGAGTTCCAAGCGCTTTTCAGGAATAGATTTATTGCATCTTTTGCACTTCCCGTACGTTTTTGATGCAACACGCTCAAGCGCAATTGTAATATCTTGAAGTCTTTTTTCAAGCGTTTTCATTTCGGCTTCGATTCTTTGATGGTTTTCTTGCTCGCGAACATCAGTGTCTACTGCGGCGTTATCGTCAGCGTAACCCGGATCCATAAAAGGATCTGCAAGCTTGAGTTGCTCCATACGCTCTTTCGCAGATTTTTGTTCTGTGAGCAGTTTTGTCTGAATTTCTTTATAATCCATACATTTCTTTTAATTAAATTACAATTACTTTTTCTTTTCTTTGAAAGAAAATAGCTTAACTATTTGTTCTCCGATGAACTGTCTCACATGATAGAGGAGGTATAGGCTTGTTGTCAAGAGCAATACCCCGCTAAAAACCATATGCACGCTCACTCCTTGAATAATAATTCGAAATGCAGTGATAGGATCAAACAGGGTAATTACGAGTGAAAAAAACCAAACAAAAAAGATAAGATTAAATCCTTCAAATAAGTTTCCTCTCCGTATACTCCGGAG
>CALESU010000070.1 GCA_937914905.1 uncultured bacterium | reverse complement strand
GAGTGTAGTTCAGATCGCGAGCACGAAGTGCGAACGGAACACACGGTTCGGGACAATGATTAAGTTTGGAACAAATTCGGAGTGTAGTTCAGATCGCGAAGCGGAACGCACGATCGAACTAATGAGCTTGATGTAACAAATTCGGAGTGTAGTTCAGATGGTAGAACACACGGTTCGGGACCGTGAGGTCGTGGGTTCAAGTCCCGCCACTCCGACACAATTTGTAATATAAGTAAAAACGGAGTGTAGTTCAGACACATTTCGATTGTTTCGGAAATGTGCACACGGTTTCAGGACCATGAGGTCGTGCTAACTGACCGTAATTCTCAAGTTGCTCGAAAACGGTCAGTTAAGCAAGTCCCACGACTCCGACAATAATATAAATAATAATTCATATCGCACCAACTGCGATTTTTTAATTTTTTTTACTCACATGTCCATCAACACCACTCTCGAAGAACTATACGATCAAGACATTCAAGATCGGGTACTGTGGGATTCGGAAGATATTTCAGAGGAAGATATCAAGAAAAATGATGAAGCCCGACTGAAAAAAGCACAGGAGCTTCTGGAAAAGGGTGAGATTGATATGAATGAGATCTGGAATCTCCATTATCTCTGTCTCCTCCACATGCATTCATGGTCAAAAGAACCTGAAGTATATGGAAAAGCCCATGAATATGCAAAACGCGCAGTAGATCTGGGCTCAAAAGTTACCAGATGGCTTTATGCAGCAAGTCTTGATAAATGGCTCGTGTCTCAAGGGAAATTACAAAAATATGGGACGCAATACAATATGGATACAGGAGAGATTCTTCCCACGGAACAATCTACTTCAGATCAAGATCGTGCGGAATACGGAGTCGCACCTATTGAAACGCTCAGAGAGTCCCACCGGAACTAATTTCACAGCTTCTGGAGCATGGTACTTCGATGGTATGGCACGTTTCGATGTTTCGTCGCAAGATTCAAATACACATTGATTCCTTCTGAAGTGGCAATCCATATCCCAACAACATAAACAATTCCTTCAATTTTTACTGCCTCAAATGACTCCACGGAAGTACCCTGATACTGCTTGGCAATATGTGCAAAGATTTCTTCAGGAGTAAGATCGGTGTC
>CALESU010000069.1 GCA_937914905.1 uncultured bacterium | reverse complement strand
AAAACTCAATTAACAGTTACATTTTTGCCTGATGAATAATGCAAAAACAATTCTCGTCGTCGAAGATGAGCGTTCCCTTCTTGAGGCAATTAAGCTCAAGCTCGTAGAAAGTGGGTTCAACGCAGTTACTGCAAGGTCAGTTGAGCAAGCACTGTCTCTCTTGCGGTCAACTCCCCACATTGATGCTATTTGGTTGGATCACTATGTTTTGGGGGGAGAAAGTGGTCTTGATTTAGTCAGTAGATTAAAATCGGAAGGTGCTGATTGGGTCAATATTCCTATTTTTGTAGTAAGTAATACAGCGAGTAATGAAAAAGTTACCGCTTATATGCAGCTGGGAGTTAACAAATATTATATAAAATCAAATTATCGACTTGATCAAATCATAGCCGAAATACAAGACGAATTAAACTATGGAAAGAACCAATAATCAAAATAAAACAATTCTCGTTGTAGAAGATGATACGTCTTTACTGGAAGCCGTTAGTCTTAAATGTTCACAGGCTGGATACTCCGTACTGACTTGTTCTGAAGGTGAAAAGGCACTGGAATATGCGTTTAAAAAGCATCCTGACCTGATCGTACTTGATGTTCTTATGCCAAAAATGGACGGAATTACGGTACTAGATAAACTCAGAGCTGATCCGTGGGGAATGGAGATTCCTGTTATCATTCTCTCGAACCTTGATCCAACTGATGATATTTTGGCCAAGATATCACAAGATAAGCCATCATTTTACTTATTAAAAGCAAGTACCTCTCTTGACACTCTGTTAGAGAAAATTTCTGAATTGTTATTCACTCAGACAGGAACTGAAGCTGAATAAGCCAAATGTTTCTTATTGAGAAGTTCTCAAATAGAAGCTCTAAGCTTTTTCATTTTACAATACCATGAAGTCAAATATTGGATTAAGTATCATTATCGTTGTGGCAATCCTCGGTGCAGTGTGGCTGGCATCCACCGTTAAACAAAGTTCACAGGATCGCAGAGTGGGGAAAACTGAAATAAGTGACGTTGCTCCTTCGACCGTGAATATGGCTATCCCTGCGGACCGCGCATCATATGTCCCGTACTCTCAGGAACAATTGAAGCAATCGCTCACCAAAGGCAACGTACTCCTCTTTTTCGCAGCTACTTCCTGGTGTCAGACCTGTATTGGATTGGACAAAGAACTAATTGAACGTTACACGGAAATTCCTGAAGATTTGACCATTTTAAAAGTGGATTATGACCGTGATGCTGAACTGAAAAAGAAATACTTCGTGACAGTCCAACACACTCTTGTACTGCTTGACCCGTCAGGAAAGGAAATCACTCGGTGGGTTGGCGGGGGAATAGATTTGTTACTTGCAAATAGCGGATATTGACTGTATCTGGTATATTCATATGTGTAATCTCTCATTAGTAATTTATTAATATATTCATGCAATCACTCAAGTCCAATGGTATTTATCTTGCCCTGATAACCGCTTTTATTTCCGGCGTTTCTATCTTTGTTAATAAGTTTGCGGTTGACGCAATCTCACCTCCACTCGTATTTACTGCCGTTAAAAATGCCGGCGTTGGTATCCTTGTGGTGTCAGTTATTCTCATGCTGGGGAAATTCAAACTCCTCAGGACTCTCTCGAGAAGTGATTTAATGAAACTTGTTGCGGTAGGCTTAGTCGGAGGTACACTCCCTTTTTATCTTTTTTTTACGGGACTATCGACCATTCCTGCAATCAATGCGGCCATGATTCATAAATCACTTGTGTTTTGGGTAAGTATCCTCGCTCTCGTATTTTTGAAAGAACGCATGACAAAAACACAACTTCTTGCTGTTTTGATACTCTTTTCAAGTAACTACGTAATTCCAGGGTTTAAAGGATTTACGTTTTCCGTGGGCGAAATGATGGTTTTTGGAGCAACGCTCCTATGGTCAGTTGAAACGATCATTGCGAAAAAAGTCTTGAGCCATGTGGATCCTGATATTGTCACTGGATTTCGAATGGGCTTAGGATCTCTCATCCTCATGATCCTGGCAGTATTCCAAGCTCCTGCATCACTTGCAAACCTGACTTCGATTGCACCCATGCAGCTCTTTTGGCTCGCTCTTACCATGCTGACACTGTTTGGCTATGTGAGTTCGTGGTATCGCGCACTAAAGCTTGCGCCAGCAATTACCGTGACTGCAGTTCTCGTGTCCTCAACCCTTGTCACGAATATTCTTTCTGCAGTATTTGTAACTCAGACGTGGAATGGTGCGCTGACACTTCAAGGCGTGGTTACAATTCTCGGACTTGGCCTGTTAGTAGCTGCAAGTCGATCAGTAAAACAATCGTCTCAGCTCAATGCTGTGAGTACCTGATCCGTCCAGAAGGAGATATTTCGAAATTGTGCAAGGGTTAACTTTGCATTTATCACGCCCCAGTGTACCGTCACCAAATCTCCGGCCTTAATCTTTGGTGAAAAATCCGGATGTATATGAGCAGATATTGTTGTTTGAACGATCTCATGCGAGTGTGATGAATCTTGGAGAGATGAGATTTCTACTTCTGCTTCTCCTTTGTCTACAGTCTTCACTTTTCCCCATCTGATCATGCAATTATTGATTGATGCAAGAGAAAAGGGGACGGAGCCACTTGCTTTCCCTACGCCAATGTGCAAGACCTGGAATAAATGAGTAGGAATAAAACGGTTGGGCGGTTTTTCCCATAATTCCTCAATGAGCCATTGAGGAACGCCTTGCTTAGCAAACTCTTCAAGGAGAATAGAGTAATGTTCATTTTTCACCTGATTCAATAATGCACTTCCCAACCAATAACATTCAGCAACTTCATAGGAAAAAGGAGAAAGGCCCGTGATGCGGGCAATAGTTTGTAAATAGGGATACAGGACAATAAAATGAGTGAGTTCTTCTGTAATTCCCTCACAACGCCCATATCTTAAGCAGTTACGATACTTTTCCTGCGCAGTTTCTCTCCCGCAATAGCCAAGAAGATTGGGAGAGAAGGAAAATCTGATATTCAGATTAGCTGCGCGCGAGTCCATACCCTATTATAATGAATCCTATGAATATATATCTGTTTGGGAATGAAGATGTTAAGGAAGATTCTGCGCCGTTTAGATTGAAAAAAGCCATAGAATCGCAATTTCCTCATATGTCTTGTTTTATCGTGAAACCCAACGAAGACCTTCCCTTTATCGACGATCCCTGCCCAATCCTTATTGATACCGTATATGGAATATCGACCGAATCATTATTTGACCAGTCAGACCGGGAATCGATTCTCCTTTCACCCCAAAACACAGTGCACGATTTTGATCTTGGGTTTCAATTGAAATATCTGTATAAGATTGGAAAATTGAAGAAGTGGTATCTTATCGGAATTCCAGGAGATGAACCAATGGATCAAGATCGAGTAATCTCCATTTTAAGAAAGTTAGTCGAGCAGGACATACAGGGATCATAAGCACGGATTATCGTTTCTGCGTTGAGCTTCAATTCATCTTCGGATTTGTCTAGATTTTCGTCAAAATACTTTTTGAGATCATTCTCAATATTGATCTGGTTTTGAGATGTGGGAACGATCACGTCGTAATCCTCAATCATCCCTTGCGCATTCACTTGAGCCATATGGTACAAAATCCCCCGTGGCGCTTCAATCACTCCAACACCTCGCCCGGCTTGAGGGGGTTTTCGAATGGGTGGCTCTGGTGAAACTTGCACTGATTTTAAAATTTCTATCGAATCATCAACGGCTTGTAGGATTTCAATTGCCTGTGCGAGGTTATTGTGAAATACATTATTTGATGGAAACGCAGTAAGAACCTCACTAATGTCTTGAGCTGTACGTTTATTGAGAAGATCTTTATTGAAGTTGATACGCGCAAGAGAGCCCACGAGATAATCGCTATGAGAATCCGAAAAGATATACCCTTCAGCCTGAGAATACGGGATCACAACTGACTTTAAAAATGTGTGAAACTCTTCCTCAGGGATCTTGCGACCTGTGGAGTTGACAATCATCCCTTCCAGAAAGTTAAATTCTCTATCATTTCGTAAGCACATGTAATCTGAGTTACGGATAAGGGTTTTATCCCATTTGAAAAATGCTTGAATACCCCGAATTACTTGCGGTCGAATCTTTTCAAGCTTCTCGATTAGTTCAGGGAATTTACTCGGATCAGGTAGTTTGATAAATCCACCAATAGTGGGGAATGGAGCGTGAATTGCAGCTCCGATAACGACGTTTGTAATATCTGTTCCCACGCGTTTAATATCAAAAGAATCATGAAGTAAGACGTGCCCTGGATCTGCGGGATCATCTGATATTTGCAAAATGGAGTCAATCCCAAGAACGTCAGGTAGCGTAAAGAAATATAAATGCAGGGCATGATCTCGAATCATCAGGCCATTATAGGCAAGTCTTCGCAAGATTTTTGTTTGTGCGGTAACTTCAATTTGTTGGGATTTCTCGATTGCCTCAATAGACGCAAAAAGATGAGAGACGGAACATGTGCCACAAATGCGAGAGAGGAATGAGGGAACTGCAATAATGGGCTTTTTCTTGACCGCATGCGCATAAAACCGGCGATAATCTGAGATGATGAACTTCAAATCAGATACCTTGCCGTCCTGGATTTTTACGGTAAGACCTGCATTTCCTTCGATCTTCGTGATGCTATTAATGGTGATGTCTGCCTGATGCATAGAGAATTATGAAATATGAAAGAGCTCTAAATACTTGTTTACGATTGACATAAAGATGATGGGATTCATGGGACACCCGTTGACAGTATCATCAACTTTTATGACTTCATCTAATTTTTGGACTTTTTTACTGTAATCAAACTGACCCATATACCATTTGATTTTTTCAGTAAGCTCAGCATCAATAAAATCATTTCGCGTTGCAGATGGTCTTCCGGTACATGCACATGCGCCTATTGCGACCACATACTTTGCATTCTCGCGAATTTTTTTCACTTCCTCAGCTTGTGATGGGGAGGAAATGGCTCCTTCGATAAAAGCCACATCCAAGCCTTCAATGGAGTTTTTCATTTGCAAGGCTTTCATGTGGCGAAACTCAATGAGTTGTTTCCAACCACTGTAATGATCATTGAGAAGCTCGGTAAGGAGTATAGTGCTATCTTCACAACAAGTAAACGAAAACCACCCAATAACAAGCTTTTTCTTCTCCATAAATTTAGTATAGCAAAAGAATTTTGAGAAATTATTTCAATTGATTTAGTGTCATTCTGAGCGGAGCTCAGCGAAGCGAAGAATCCAATAATAATTAGTTATGGTGATGGATCTTTCGTCCCGACAATTACCGGGACTCAAGATGACATAGTGCGGAAAGTTATGTAATTGACTTCAATTTGTATTCTCTAACAAAACGAGGTATGATCGTACCTATGTGCATTGCATTCCCTGGGAAAATCATCTCAGTTTCTGGAAAAACTGCCGTCATCCAATACCCTCACGAGACGAGAGAAGTACTTGTTTCCGACTTACGCGCGAAGGTAGGGGATTGGGCGCTCGTTCAAATGGGAATTGTGGTCAAAATTCTCTCTGAGGAAGAAGCGAAATCTTCGCAACAAGCTTGGAAAGAGGTTCTTTCGTAAATTTATTCAATCGATTCGATATTTTGATGAACAACTTCGATCGATTCGACAAG
>CALESU010000068.1 GCA_937914905.1 uncultured bacterium | reverse complement strand
TGAAGAAAATGAGAAGATGGTGGGGCTTGATTATCGTTTTTCTTGCACTTTCACCGCTCGTTTCACCCATTACAAACCTCTCGCACATAACCGGATTTGCACTTTCTGTATTGGTAATAATCTCAACCCTTAATACGTTTTACGCCGGATCACTGCAAGGAATGCATCTTTTCATGTGGGTTAGTCTATTGGGAATTGTGGGCGCACTACTCAAGCTTGGTGGATCGATTAGCGCTTTAAGTGGATTCGCACAGCTTGAAGGAATTATGCTTATGCTTATCTTCTCTGCGCTCTTTCAACTTATTGCAAGTCGGATTATCGTGCTTCGACAGATCCCCAAAAGTAATAAGTCTATGCCCGTGGTCACGAAACGCTTTCGGGACTTGCTTATGGACACTCAACTTTGGTATACCACCTTTGCGTCCGGCGTGCTCATACTCCTTGCGAATGTGGACATGATGGTAGTGAAACGTATGTTTTCCGCTGAAGACGCGGGCTTATACGGAGCATGGTCTTTGTTTGCCAAAATATTTTTATACGTGATAGGTCCGCTTTTGAGTCTTGCATATATTTATTTTGCAGATAAAAAACAAGAAAAACATCATCATTTAGTGGTGTTTGGATCCATCCTCGTACTTCTTTTTGTGGGTATTGTGTATAACTACGCATACGGTTGGCATGGGAGGTTTATCATCGAAACGTTGTTTGGTACCAAATTTGCACACGTTCTCCCATTCATCGAATGGGCAGGGTATTACGGTACTACCTATGTTTTTTTGACATTTTTCATGCAGTATTATCTTGCGAAAAAACAAGCCATTTCCATGGTGCCCGGGTTCCTACTTCCCGCGTACGCGCTCGCTCTCTTTTTCATTCCTAAAAGTATTGCAGATGTCATGCAGATCAATATGATTTATACCTTGACGTGTGTTTGTGTCTTTTTGCTCTATTTTGGGAAAGAGCGTCTGAACTATCTCAAATCTCTCTTCTTTGAATTCTAATGGAGTAATCTACGTATTTGTTATGTAAGTATACCTTTTTTCCTCTTGCGTTTTGCGTGGGATATTTGGTACGCTAAACATCATGAAATATGTTATACCTTTATTCAACCTTTTATTTATCTTTTTCTCGCTATTCTTCGCCCAATCCGTGCAAGCAGTAGATGCGAAAGTGTATCAAATTACCGAAGCAAAGGAGTTTGTCGGAACCCCGTATCTCCCCAGTATTTTGTGGTATACCCGAGTGAATGTGCCGTGGAAGTCGGGCAGAGTGGTCATTGCAAGAAACCCTGATGGCACGGGAACCAGTGATGTAGGGTTTCAATTTGAAGTATATGGCTCTGACACCTCAAAAAAGTTTGTATATACAGCAGGATGTGGCGAAACACCGATGCCTCCTCTTGACATAACTCATCTCATGGGGCCTCGTTACTCATCTCTGGGTGGAAATACGGAACTCCTGATTCGCTACAATCGGCTGTTTTGTAATAATTGGAAACCTGTGAATGGTGTATTGAGCGCATATGTTGATGTGAGTCCACTGTTTGTAGTACATTTTGATGACACAGAAGGCAAGGTGACGCCATTTCTTGAACTTCCCTGGGATCATGCAGTTCAAGGAAAGACATTCCAGCGCGCATCGCTTGATGTTTCCGCGTGGTTTGATCATGCGTATCCTTTGTTGAGTTCGGGAATAAGTGAACCTGAAGGTGAAATTGGGCGAATCCTCAAATTCTCCGGGGAACGATCGGATGATCCCTACTCAAGTCATGACGGATATGATTGGGCACGAAAAGCAGGGGTAACGCTTGGAACTCCGGTTCGTGCATCTGCTGCGGGAG
This sequence comes from uncultured bacterium, assembly GCA_937914905.1. GTDB lineage: Bacteria > Patescibacteriota > Microgenomatia > UBA1406 > GWC2-37-13 > UBA1450. Next base: position 1,318 of record CALESU010000068.1, on the reverse strand, counting down.
TTGCAACATTCAAGAAGTACGGAGCATGTGGCAATATGATCATGATTGACCATGAGAATGGGTTTCAAACGCGGTATTGTCATCTGGATGATGAAGGGTTGATTACAACGACAGAGCCCATTTCCGTGACCAATGGCCAAGTCATTGGAAAAGTAGGAATGACCGGGCGTACCACAGGACCTCATATTCATTTTATGGTCGTACAAGATAAGAATAATGATGGCAATTTTGAAGATAATATCCCCGATGGAATCCTCGACCCGTTTGGTTGGCAATCAACGGAAAATGATCCTTGGGAGAAGTTTACGTTCTCTTATGCAAATGCCGAAAGAACGGGAAATAGAAGTCAGTACCTCTGGAACACATCTCCTCAAAAGCGTACTCTGACACTATCGAGTCAAGGAGCGCGAGTCACCTTGGGAGGTACACGAATTGATATTCCTCAAAACTTTGTCTCCTCGGATACTGTCCTTGAGATTATGGAACTCCCACCGGTACCTGAGCCTACTTTTGATCAAGTTGCTGAAGGAGTATGGACCAGCACCTCAAACCGAATACAAGTGGTCATTCACGACGGATTTGGAAATGTCATGAAGAACTTTTCCCAATATTTTACGCTCACCCTTTCCTTTGCACCCAACGATATCATCCGCTATGATCCAAGCTCGCTTTCGCTCTTTTCAAGTCCTGATGGCGTTTCATGGCATAAAGAATCTTCCACAATTGACCTACAAACTAATACCGCGACCACTCAAGTGAATCATTTGACCCAATTTGCCCTCATGGGAAATCCGTTGGATGCCATTGCGCCTGTTACAGAAGCTGTGCTTACCGGAACTTTACTTGGAGACCTATATCAAGACGAAGTGAATCTAACGCTACAAGCAACAGATACTCCCGTTGAAACGTCATTGGGGGTAGAACATACGTTTTATCGAATAAATGCGGGGGAAATGCAGGTTTATGGAGAGCCAATCGCGTTTTTGACCCCCGGTACATTCACAGTAGAGTATTACTCCATGGATGGAGATGGGAACAGTGAAGAGATGAAATCCGTTTCATTCACCGTCATTCCGCAACCCACTCCAACGCCAACCATGACTCCAACCCCAACTCCCACATCCGTGCCGACGAACACACCAACACCTACCCTTGCACCCACTTCTCGCCCCACGCCAACGCCTTCCCATAAACCAAAAAAAGAAGTTCTTGGTATACATATCAAGAAAGCAATACAGAAATGGTTTCATACAAAGCCACCGAAACCTACCCTACACAGTGTTTTGAGAAAGATAATCTCGGAATGGTGGAGAAATAT
>CALESU010000067.1 GCA_937914905.1 uncultured bacterium | reverse complement strand
CGTTTATGTCTCCCCTGGCAAAAGCAAAACCTGAAGATACAAGACTTACGGAACGATATCATGTGATTTTGGCAGGATCCGAACTTGGCAATGGATACACGGAAATCAATGATCCTGAATACCAACTTACACAGTTTTTAGACCAACAAAAAATGCGAGACACGGGAGATGATGAGGCGCAGATGCTTGATATTGATTACGTGGAAATGCTTGAGTTTGGAATGCCTCCGGTCACAGGGCATGGACATAGTGAAAGGTTGTTTTGGTTTTTTGAAGATATAACAGGAAGAGAAGGGACCTTATTTCCCCAACTGCGAAATGAAGTGGAAAAACTGACGAAGGAAATTTATCCTCAAATCAATTTTGCCCATGCGGTAAAACCAGTGAAACAAGCGGGACCGGTGGATCTTACGGGACTCCCCACAAAAGATGAAGCTCTTTCGTTATTGGAAAAATATGTGCAAGAACCGTATCAAAGACTGCATGCAAAGATGGTAGCGCGTGCGATGGAACGTTGTGCATCTGATTATTCTGAAAGTGCTGACTTATGGTATGTCACTGGGTTATTACATGATCTCGATTATGATCAGTTCCCAGATGCTCACCCCAATGAATCGTTGAAATGGTTTACGGAATGGAAATATCCCGAAGCACTCACTCATGCAGTCGCAGCACACGCACAATCTTCCGGTAGAACTGAAGTTCACCCAAAAACGCAGATTGATTTTGCGTTAATAGCGTGCGATGAGCTTTCAGGACTCCTCTATGCATATTCACTCATGAGACCGACTGGGTTTGATGGCATGGAAGCAAAATCTGTCATGAAAAAGTTTAACGATAAAGCGTTTGCGGCAAAAATTGATAGGGACGAAATCATGACCGGCGTGGAAGGCTTAGGCCTGGACCTCAAAGAACACATGCAAAAACTCATTGAAGTGTTTGCGAAGATGGAAGAGCTGAAAAAGTAAGGTTTCTGGATGCCACATAAAGTTTGGCATGACATGTATCTGTCAATAAAAGAAATACTCCTAGTAAACGTGTCTGTTCTCCAAAACTTAACTCTGTATCACAACAATTTGTCATCCTGAACTTGATTCAGGATCCAGGTTTGCGTCATCCCGGACTTGCTTGCCCGCCTCTGGAGAGATCCGGGATCCAGTACTATTTAATTATCTCCTGATATAAATCATTCCAGTTTGGATTTTTTTCTTCTATTAAATCCATTTTCCATTTCCGCCTCCACGCTTTCAACTGTTTTTCTCTCTTAATAGCTACTTCGACTGAATCGTGCACTTCATAATAGACTAATAGATTTACATTGTATTGAGAGGTAAAACCACTAACACATTTCTCTTTGTGTTGCCAAACTCTCCTTATAAGGTCTGAGGTGACCCCAACATAGAGAGTCCCGTTTCTTGCACTTGCTAAAATGTAGACAAAGTAATCCATCGTCAAGTTCTGGATCCCGCATCCGCGAAATAAACTATAAGTGATCGCGGCGGGATGACATATATTTTAAATTTCCTTATACATCTCAATCTCATCAATATATCTTCCTCGATACCAGATTCCTTCTTTCAATCTCCCAAATTCTTTGAACCCCATTTTTGTGTAGAGTGTTTGGGCAGTAAGGTTTTCACCGTACACAGCAAGCTTGATGATACGAAGTCCAGGAATCTCTTTTTTAGCTTCTTCGATGATAGTGTGAATCAATTCTTGCCCAAGTCCTGCACCTCTAAACTCTTTTGCTAGGGTGATACCAAAACTTGCTACATGATATGTTCTCCTTTTTCCCACTCTATCCCGAGAAACATCTGCATTCCCAACAATTTTTCCATCATGTGTGGCGAAGAGTTTAATCATATTATGACTGAGAACGTCTTTTGAAATTTGATCAAAATACGCCTGCTCATCTTCTAGCGTCAATTATAAAAAAAAAAAAA
>CALESU010000066.1 GCA_937914905.1 uncultured bacterium | reverse complement strand
AACTCTTCTTGTGCCTCTTGTTTCTGCTGAGATTCCTCTTGTTCTTCTTGCTTTTGCTGTATCCATCCCTCTGGAGCATCTGGCTCTATTGTCTCTGACGGGGTATCCTGTTCTTTTCTTATTTCTGGCAGTTCACTCTCTGCCAATATTGATTCCGTAGTCTCCTCGCTCGCCGCCTCTAATGGATGTGACTGTTGTTCTCACTCGCTACTAAACTCGCCTACTACTAGAGGATCTGACAAATTCGTACCTCATCACTTTCCGTGACGAATCGCATTCATTTGCTTCGTCAATTCTTCTGGAGATCAAATCACCCAAACATCTAACGGATCACCGTCTGGCGACTTTAGTGTTGGATGCTCCATCATTTTAAGCTCTACATCGTAGATACGGTTTCCATTTTTCACATATGGTTTCCCTTTCTCTCTATTTGCAGGGTCTGGTCGTAGATCTGCAGGAGCATGAGCTACATCAAATACTAGCTTGTGATCACCCTTTGCATGCGGAACAACTGCATAGACTCCGGGGACTTGACGCAAATTCACTCCATCTGCAGAATATATACCATCTTGGACTTTTGTATATTCCGTTTGTTGTTTCTTCTCTCTTTTCTTTTGTTCAATATATGCATGAATATCATCAATACCCTTAATCGTTGGATCCATAACATGGGCAACAGAACTTGCTTTTTCCTGAAATTTTTGTTGTAGACTCTCTGATAATGGGACTTCTTTTTTTTCTGCCTGAATCACAGGTTTTTCCGACTCGTTCGTATTTTGTTCCGAGACGGTCGATCACTCTTGAATCTCATCCAAATTTACAGAAGAAAATATGTTCACAAAAGCATCTCAAGTAGCATCTACTTGATTTTTATTATTTTCCCCCGTTTCCGTATCTCCTCCACTAGCTCATGGGACGGGTGGTATAGGTCCTGGATTTTTGGAGTCTGCCATACAACACGTGATCAAACAAAATGTACCAAAAGTATAGGCAAATAGTGGGGTTTTGTCAAATTCTTTCTTCTGATATTCAGTCTTTCTCGGTTGCTTTTTTTGACAAAAACGTGATAGATGTTCTCATGACACTCTTTCAGTCGCCTCTTCGAAAAACTATTTCACAGGAGATTTACAAAAAATCTCTTTTTGAGGTTTCCATTGAAGGAAAACCCTATCGAGGTGTCGCAAAATTCATGAAACGTTTTGGCGCTAGAACCGCTCGATATATGATTCATGGGGTAGAATTCTCCAAGACCGACGCATTTTCTCCCGACCTAGCAGAAAGTATAGCTAGACTCAAAAGGGACCTCAATCATCACTGGTGAGATATCTTTGTGCAGTTAGGTATAACAAATATCCTAGACGCTCGCCCTACAGCCGATGTAAAAATAGCAGAAAATAGCCAAGAAATTACAAAAAAACACACATATCAAGCATCTGATCTTCTTCAACGATATAGTATGCGTCCCTCTTGGAGGGAACATATGCCACAGGCCACTATTATTTTTGATCTTTCTCAGCCCGTACAACACATCTTGGATGGATTTTCTACTTCCGGAAAAAGATTTCTAAAAAAGGCTGAGAAAGAGGATCTTTCATTTGAAATTGCATCCAATCCAAGCGATCGAGAGGCATTCTATAGAATACGGTACACTATGTCATTTGACAAAGACTTCAACATTATCTCACTTGAGACCTTCATGCAGCTTATGAACTATATTGAGAGTACACATCAGGGAGCATTATTCCTCTGCAAAAAGAATTGAGCGATTGTCAGCGGCAGTCTCTGCCTCTTTTTGGGCGCATCTCTTATTTACCTCTACGGAGCAACAAATAGGCAATGGGGGGATATTTGAGGGCACTACTGGCTTACTACCAAGATTATAGAATGGGCCCATGATCAGCATGCTTATACCAGTTTTGATCTTCTTGGGGTCTCAGCAGCACGAGATCATGAACATCACCATCTTCAGTGAGTTACTAGATTTAAACAGGCATTTGGAGGGACAACTGTCTCGTATGTTGGGAATTACGACATTATCTTCAACCCACTTCTCTATACGTGATTTTCCCGATGGAAGAAAAAATAAATATCCACATTGCTAGCCGCCATCAATACACCATGCATACTATTTTTTACAAGACAATATATTATTTAATAATTCTGTCACTCCGTGATAACGATAGGTTTGCGGATTTTACTGTAAAAAAATTGTAAAAAAATTGTAAAAGGATATTACGTGGTCATCCAAAGGACCAAAAGGTCTTAAACCCCAAAAACAAAACTACCCAAACCACCCATCCATTGCCACCTACCAAGGGGCAAGGAACGAAATAAATCTATGGAAGACGGTTGAGGGATAACAAAGATCTATAAACAGCTTATATATCTTTGTTATCCCTCACGGCAGGGCATCCTTGCATAAGTCTTCCAACTCAATTGGAAGACTGTACGCATGCGTTACAGTCTTT
>CALESU010000065.1 GCA_937914905.1 uncultured bacterium | reverse complement strand
CGTATATATCGCTCCCAGAACGGCCAAGCACATTAGAATGAGAATGATTTTTTTTACGAACAATTATTGTACCACGTACGCCTTCGGTTGCGTGATTTATCGCAAAGATATACACTAGAACCATATGCATAAAATCATTTCGCTTCTAACACTCTTTTGTATGGTTTTTGTTCCCGTTGCGAGCGCAGCAACTCCATCGATTCCATCCCAAACAGACGCCGAAATGCCTCCGATTGAAACTATTACTATTGGCTCTCTCTTTGGACAAGATCATAGATATAGTGTTACTTACCGGGAAAATGGGGATGCAATGGTCTTTATGGTAGGAACATTTACCAACTCGAGCGGATCTCCTCTTTCAGAAGTAACACTCACGGTCCCTAGCGGAACGCTTGAACAACCCGTTGCGTTTCAAATTATTCGTGAAAAAAGGTGCGTCAATTCTGAACCTCAACGATTTGATAGTGTGCGCAATATATATGTTCCCGAAACTCCCCGCTGTCTTGAGTACCAAGAACCAAACTACTTTGATTATTGGTGGGACAAAACGCAGTATTACCAAGCCGAAGCATCGATTTCAGATAATAAAGTGAAAGTAACACTTCCTAAACCAGTTAAGCCCACATCAGGAGGAAGTTATGTACTTGGCTATTTGTTAAAAAATTCTGCCAAAACTCAGTGGAGTGGAGCTACCAACTACACCTTTAAAACGCTCCAAATCAATGAGGCAATTCAAAATCTCTCTGTGGGGATTTCTACCGATATTCCCAAGAGGATGAGGGGTGTTCACGTTGCTATGGATTATTATTCCGGGGTAGACATGTCTCCCATTGGGGGAGCAGTTGCCATGGCGCGAGAAGTATTTTATTCTCCACAGCTTGATAATACTATCTCACAGATCGGACAAGGAACGATCGTCAAAACATCAAAATACTTGAGTCCCAATGACTCGTTTGAGGTCACGGGAGGATTTGCGAAGTCATACCTTTCTCTTTATGGAACTGAAATTCTGATCATCATGGGAGTCATAGTAGGGCTAATACTTGCACTTGTCGGACTTGCCATTTGGATGAACAAGCGCACAAAATCTTCAACTCCAAAAGATCCCAAAAAAAGTAGCAACATGTTGCGCACCGTCATCTTTAGCGCGAGTGGGAGCTTTTTTGCCATTTTAATTTCTGGGGTCTACGCTTTGTTTGTGTATTTTGCTCGTATGGCATTTGACTATTGGGGGTATTATGAGTTGACCAATTTTGCCGTATTGATTCTCACTGCATTTTCGGCGGGAGTATTTTGGTTGTTGCTTATTTTGCCCCCGGGCATCCTATTTCACAAAAAAGGTCTTGTTACTGGGGCTTGGTACACAGGCTTCTCTCTAGTTTGGATCGTCCTCTTATTCATTCTGGGAGGTGTAATTCTCTTTTTTGGAAGGAATGACTCTATGAATATTCCACCTATGCCCATGCCCTATATGAAAGAGGCTGGCATGTCAGAACCTATTAAAACCGATAGAGAGATGCTCGAACCTGTTTCAGGAATGGAGACCCTAGAAGCTCCTGTTCTTGACTCAGAGGCCGTTCCAGCGCCATCTGCCAGCGAAAGTATCATGTTGGAAAAAATGCCAGAGTAGGAGCGGTCAAAAAAAGTGAGGTCACGAGTTGCGACTCCTTGAAAACATCGCCACGATCTTGTTTGTGATCCAACGAAACAGAGATTGTGTTTTTGATGTGGGTTTTAAATCCACGGAGCCAGGGTAGGGAGGCTCTGCCCATGCTGATAAAATAAGCCATTCTCTCCGATCATTTTGTTTTGCGACCACAGAAATTGCTCTCCCATGTTGCGTTTTAACACATTCAAAACTTCCTTGCTTTCTTCCCTTTATAGTTGATTCTGGATACTTGAATGCACGCCATGCCACCTCTTGAGGAATTCTGCGCTCTTTAAGCCTTGAGAGCGCGTGATCAGTCCAAATTGAGCCTCCATATGTTCTGCTATACGACATTAGTCACATTATATCGACGTATCTGGAAGGAAAGTGTGATATAATACTATAGGATTAGTTATTCATATCAACTCAATGCTAAATATATTACGTAAAATTACTATCGGCTTACTTTCATGCATGCTGGCGATTATTTCGCTGGGAACGACTCCCGTTTTGTCTGCAGGTGAGTACGTAGCTAACAATGCAGTTCAGTCTGAAGAAGTAATGAACATATATGTGGACGGAACTCTTGCAACAAAAATTCCCTATGAAGGCCTCATATTTTTAGGAGGAAGTTTTACTCAAGTGCAAATTGAAGGATTTGAGCCAGAACAACGATCAAATTTCGCAATTATTGACACTCACAATCGCAAAATACTTCCTGGAACCCCATCGTTTGATAATCGTGTGGAAGCAATCGAGATAGGTGAGGATGTAATTGTTGTTGGAGGTACATTTCGTACCGTTTCAGGAGTAAGTCGTCCATACATCGTGGTTCTGGACAGATCTACGTATGCCGTTTCCCCATCTCAAATTGAGGTAAATGCCCCTGTTTTCGCACTTTCTCGTTATGATAAAACACTTTTTGTGGGAGGTCACTTTACTGTAATTCAAGGGCAAACACGTCCATACCTAGCTTCTTTGGATCTCAATACGAAAGCTGTGAATCGATTCAATCCAGCTCCCAATAATGCCGTCTACTCTCTATCAGTAGATAAGACGGAGTTATACGTTGGTGGTTCATTTACTCAAATTGCTGGAGCAACCAGAAGTTATAGCGCATCATTTCGACTTCCTTCCGGAGATCTAACGGATTGGACCCTTTCTACGGGCGTTCCGGTATATAGACTATTGAAAGAAGGCGCTGAAATAAAACCTATTTTATTCACCGATGTCGCCATCGAAATTGACCAAATAGAGAGTATAGCCCAACCATCTGCTCCCACAACCGTCGCACTGCCCCTTATCCCTTCCGTCACTCCTTCATTTGGAGTGCTGGCAAGTGATCTTATGGTAAATACAAAGGAACTTGGGTTCCAAATACCATCCTTGGGAGAAGTGCTTACTTTTGCTATACGAATATTTTTTGTGATCGCTGGACTTGCGGCACTGTTTTACATGTTGATTGGCGCATTTGCATGGATTACCTCAGGGGGAGATAAGGACTCGGTATCTGCGGCTCGGGAAAAAATCCAAGCTGCGGTGATTGGACTTATTATGATCGTTGCCGTACTTGCAATCGTGTGGACTTTGGAACAAGTCATTTTTAATAGACGCATTTGCTTAGGAGTTTCATGCCCGCTCACGATCCCCAGCTTACTTGTTCCGACAAAGTAAGCGTACTTGATTTCATTGAAGGGTAAAATCTCCCACACGAGTTCTTTTGATGTTCCAGGCAATTGCTCCACATCCGATTCGTTTCCCTATCTCATGGGCAATCCCACGGACATACGTTCCGCTCGAACAGGAGATTGTTGCTAAAGCCCTCACAAGAATGAGGTTCGGGTTCTCATCTCGTTTCTCTCTCCATAATGACAGAATCTCATCTTGTCTAAAATCACCCGCAACGCACCCAATGACAGGCTCAATTTCGCGGACAAAGTCTGACAGACAGGTCTGTGAATGATGGCTGATGGTTGCATCATAAACGGTGATCTCTTTTTCAGGTATGGTTATTTCCCCAAGCTTTCCTTCCCGTGCATAATGGAATAATGATTTCCCGCGAATCCGAACTGATGAGAATGGGGGATATGGTTGGGTTGTTGTGCCGACGTATCGAGATAGTTCGTCCCGAATCAAGTCGGCGATCTTTTCGCTTTTTACTTCGGTTATCGTGCGGACAATTCCCATCGGATCGTATGTGTCAGTCTCAACTCCTGCGACGATCTCAAATGAGTATGTTTTGGGGAGACGCTCGTAATATGCTCTGTTTGTGTTCTCGTCTCCCACGAGAATAAGCATTACACCGGAAGCCAGAGGGTCTAAACGTCCTGCGTAACCCAGCTTCTGATCTTCGAGCTCGGGGTGACTTGCTCTATATTCTTGAATCAGTTCAAGAGGCGTTTTCCCTTGTGGTTTGTTTACTACAATAACTTGATTCTTTTTGTCTTCCATACGTGTGGGATAGTATACAAGGGAAAAAGGAGTGTTATACTTTTTAAACATGGAATATTCGAAAGACGAGCTTGAGCGCCACATTAAGCAAGAGCACCAAATGTCCCCCTTTGCCACCTACTTGCGAGAGATTGTGTATGGAGGAAGCGATGGGATCATTACCACGTTTGCTGTCGTTGGTGGGTTTGCAGGAGCTCAAGGAGGATCACATTTGGGTGGGATAGGGTATATGGCAGTTCTTCTGTTTGGCTTGGCAAACTTATTTGCAGACGGGTTTTCAATGGCACTGGGAAACATCCTTTCTATTCGGTCAGAGCAAGACAGATATCGAAAAGAGCGGGCGAAAGAAGAGCGAGAGATGAATCGCAATCTTCCCATGGAAAAAGCCGAGACAGTACAACTATTGATCCAGCGTGGTTTTGAAAAAGAGGATGCGCATTCTCTTGTTGAACTTTACTCAAAAAATAAAGAGTATTGGGCAGATTTTATGATGAGGTACGAACTCGGGATGGAGGATCTTCGAGAAGTAAATCCGTTTGCCACGGGTTTTGCGACGCTTGTTGCATTTATTGCATTTGGAAGCATTCCTCTTGTGCCGTACATTTTCTTTTCAGGTACATCTTTAACTTTTCCTCTTGCCGTAGCCTTTACTTTTTCAGCGCTGATCCTCCTTGGCATACTGCGATGGCGCGTGACAAGTGACTCATTGATACGATCAGTGGGAGAAATAGTGTTCTTGGGAGGAATCTCTTCCTGCGTTGCATTTTTTGTAGGAACCTTCTTTAAAGGATAGCTAGCAAAGAGATTATAAACCTTTCGTTTGTGCAATTGCAGTAAGGGCCCACAAGATGGTTATGATGGCACCGATAAAAGCCATTTCTCCAACATGCTTCCCAATTCTTTCTTTTTGTTGCTTGGTAAGTGACATATGTATTCATGATACGAGGATCTGCTTTCATTTGTCAACCGATCTTGTTATGCTTATATGCATATTATGCATATTGCAATCATCGGTGCTGGATTTACCGGGCTTACTGCAGGGCTCCGACTTGCGCAGTCTGGGCATGCCGTGACTATTTTTGAAAAAGAATCAGTACCCGGAGGACTTGCGGTCGGATTTAAAAAAGAAAGCTGGGATTGGGATTTGGAAAAACACTATCATCATATTTTTACCTCTGACACAGCAATTCGTACATTGGCTCAAGAAATTGGCATTTCTTTTTCATTTTCGCGTCCAAACACTTCTTCTTTGGTTGAAGGGGACATCCTCCAGCTTGATTCGCCTCTCAAATTACTCCAGTTTCCCAAACTCACCATTGCCGAACGGATGCGAATGGGGGCGGTGTTGGGGTATCTCAAATATGCATCTGGTCATGAGGGACTTGAACAGTTTACGGCTCATGAGTGGCTTACCAAACAGATGGGAAAGCGACCATACGAGCTTTTGTGGGAACCACTTCTTGTTTCTAAGTTCGGATCTGAGTATCAACATATTTCTCTTGCATGGTTTTGGGCTCGCATTAAAGCACGTTCCACCGAGCTTGGATACCCAGATAGGGGATTTCAACACATAGCGTATCAGATTGCAAATGCCATTAAAACGAAAGGTGGGAGTATTCGTTACAACACGACAATCTCACAGATTGAACAAACGGGAAATGAGACCATTGTCCATAGAGAAGGCGAAAGTGATAGGTTTGATCAAATTCTCGTGACTGTTCCCAACGTATTGTTTGCTCGCCTTACTCCTCAGCTGCCACGACTGTACCAAGACAAGCTCTTGGCGTTTAAAGGGATTGGTGCGGTAAATATGGTGCTGGAACTGGATGCTCCTTTTTTTGAGTCAGGCGTCTATTGGTTGAGTGTATGTGAAAAAGAGTACCCCTTTTTAGCCGTAGTTGAGCATACCCATTTTGTAGACAAAGCACATTATGGAAACAAACATATTGTGTATGTGGGGAATTATGTCCCGGCAGATCACCCTTTTATGTCAAAAACGCCTGACGAACTCCTTGAGATATATGATCCCTATCTCAAAAAGCTCAATCCAACCTACGGAGAACATCTGAAATCTGTCACGCAATTTTCTGTTCCATTCGCGCAACCCATTGTTCCCGTCAATTTCTCTCGAAGACTTCTTCCCTTTGAAACTCCTCTTGACCGGATATTTCTTGCCAATATGCAACAAGTGTACCCATGGGACAGAGGTACCAACTTTGCAGTAGAAATGGGAGAGCGTGTAGCACAAAAACTCATTTCTCCACGTGGTACAATAGGGGCATGACGAGCATTCGGAGACTTCTTCCTGGTACCATACCCCTTCTTATCGTGATTGGACTCTTGGACGCCACTTATCTCACCTATGAGCATTTTTTTGGTGGGCCAGTTGTTTGTCAGATTGGTACGTTTGCAGACTGTGGAGCGGTCTTAAGAAGTAGTTACTCGGTGCTGTTTGGGTTGCCTGTGGCACTTTTGGGAATGATCCAATACCTGGTGGTTGGAGGACTTTTTTTACTGAGTGTCAAACTTGCAGATTCGCTCTACAAGCGCATGCTCTTCATTCAAACTGCCATTGGTCTCATTTTTTCTCTGTACTTTACGTTTTTACAGTTTTTTATCATCCGTTCCATTTGTCCTTACTGCCTCCTTTCGGCATTGGTAAGCGCTCTTATATACATTGCAACAAGAATGCATTATGAAGACGAGTATCGATCATTTGTCCGCGCAAAAACAGGTTTTGTGTATAAACTCTTTGGAAAACCGTTTCTCTTTTTGATTCCGGCTGACACCATTCACGATATTGCGATGACGTTAGGAAGAATATCAGGAAGTAGCAGACTCATTCGATGGTTTTTTGCCCGAGCTTTTGTATACAAAAATCCCGCTCTCAAAGTAAAGATAGGAAAAATGACCATGCACAATCCAGTTGGCCTTTCTGCAGGATATGACTACACAGGATCATTTGTACATATTCTTCCTTCGATCGGTTTTGGTTTTCAAACGGTGGGAACCATAAGTGCAAAACCTTGCGCAGGAAATGATGCGCCTCGTTTGGGGAGACTTCTCAAATCGCGCTCACTCCTTGTCAATAAAGGATTTCGGAATCCAGGAGCAGATGCAATCATTTCGCGTTTAGAGAAGCAATCATTTGCATATCCTCTGGGAATAAGTGTTGGTCGCACGAATGATGAAACCACCCTTGATCTTCCTTCTGCAATTAAAGATATTGTGGCAGGATTTCACGCATTTGAAGACTCGAAAGTTCGCCATTCGTATTATGAACTTAATATTAGCTGTCCCAACTTGAAAGGATCATTAAGCTTATATCCTCCTGAAAATCTGAAAAAATTA
>CALESU010000064.1 GCA_937914905.1 uncultured bacterium | reverse complement strand
TTTTTAATATACGCGTCGTTACGACTCAAGGAACAGCAACAACACCAACTCCTGGCGCAGGATCGGGTACTCCAGGTGCGGGATCGGGCACTCCTGGCGCAGGAAGTGGGACACCGGGAGCAGGATCGGGTACTCCTGGCGCAGGAAGTGGGACACCGGGAGCAGGATCGGGTACTCCAGGTCCCGTGAGCGGAACTCCCGGACCTACTGGCGTAAATCAAAGCGATATCAAAGTTAATTTGAGGCTGAAACTGCAAGGAGTCACGACACAACCACGCAATTCTTCGCCCATACAAGTACAGGTAAAGCTCCTTGAGGGAACAAAGCTCATAAAGACAGATCAGGTTACTTTTTCGCCACAAGGGGATGGAGTGTATGTAGGGGATGTGGCATATAAAAGTATTAATACGAAATCAAAATATGCATTTCAGATTAAAGGACCAAAGCATTTACAAAAGCGTATTTGTACGAAAGATCCTTCTGAGCAACTAGGTGGCACGTACAATTGTGACTCTGCTGAAGTCACGTTTGTCGCAGGGGATAATACTATGGATTTTGCTAAAATCATCCTCCTTTCAGGAGACACACCTCTTCAGAATGGGCTTATTGACGCGGTAGACATCACGTTTATAAGAAACAACGTAGGAAGCACTGACACAGAGGTTTTAGCGCGAGCAGACTTGAATTATGACACTATAGTGGATACTCAGGACTATGCACTCATCATGGCTGCCCTCTCCTTCAAGTACGATGAGTAGGCTGATAATTCCCGCATCTTTCCCGTAAAACCACTCCCCTTTCATTTTTTATATTTTTTTATTGAGAGAAAATGGGGAAGAAATAAAGTGAATATCTTTTCCATACGTGCGTTTTTTGCAGGATTGGTACGGAAGGCAAAAATCTCAAAAAATACCCCAAAAATACATTAAACGACGTAAAAATGAGGCATTTTTGAGGTATTTTCTGCAATCAAAAATATTCACAATATGGCTTTTAGGTTGTTTTATCAAGCTAAATCATGCACGCGCTCTCCTCTCCCCCACCGCTTTCCCAACCCGGGGGAGTGGGGTTAAAAAGAAGGATTAAGGGAACAGATTGCGAATCAAATGAAGGTTTTGAAATAATGCAGGAACGTCCCCCCATCGAAATGCGCCGTCCCCATCAAAATCGAGGGGCAACATTGGCTCAAATCGAATACTATTCTTCCCTTTTGTAAAAGTTACATATGTCTGGCGAGGCAAGTAATACTTCTTCAAGAGAACCACGCGATACGGTTTTCCCAGTGCGATGTTTTCAACCCCCGAAACACTCCCCTTCCCTTTCATGACCACGACTCGCTTATTGGAATAGATCATTTGCTCGTATTCATCAAAGAGTTGGAGTTCAAACCCATCCGTGGTTGTGGAAAATTGAGGAAAGAGTGACGCTTCGTACGTGAGAGAAGGAAGGGGAACTACTTCATACTCCCACATATCGCTCGAAATGGCGGGCTTTCCGCCACGCATAATATCAAACCGTACTTGTTTCTGTGCCGAAGTCTGACCCGTATTTAAATAGACATTAATCATTCGGGACTCTCCTCGTTTGATCGTTCCTAACTCCGAAATGAGATATGTAGACTCGGGGATGCCTTGGATCTTGAGCGAGTACCCATACTCACTCCCCCATATTCCTTGCCCCGCGTTCTCAACCTCAAGCTGAAAATGATAGGTAGATTTTTCGACTATAGCGCCAGGTAACGAATGTTTAATACTTCCCTTCTCCTCTAGTTCAGGCACTCCCCATGATTTTTCCATAGCTTGTACGGCGAGATACTCCGGATGAACGGCTCCATTCCCTAAAGACACCCATGAAAACTTCAAAAAAGGTTCTCCTTGATAATTTAAGATAAAGGGAGTGACGGCGCGCACCCGATCATCGGGTAGCCAAACCTGCTTATACGCAATAAGGAAGTTCTGAGCAATCTGAGATCGAGTCAGAACATCGCCATTCCATCCGGTTTCAGTAATAAATACCGGGAGCTCTTGTACCCCCAATGATTTCAGGAATGCGAGTTCCCACTCATACCCACGCACTGACTTTCGTCCTACTCCATACGGGGACCCAACAAACCCCGGATTTGGATATGCATGCGAAGCTAAGCCATCAAAGTATGTATTGAAGTCATCCGTACCTATGTGATTCACAACCGTTTGGAGAAAACTTTCAGCATCTTCATACCGCGGGAGTGCAGAGGGAGCAGAAAGATCCAAACCTCCCATCATCACGAAAAAATCAGAGTTTGCTTTCTTTAATTCTTTCGCAAAAGCTATATTTACTTCTGCAAATTCTGTTGCATTCACACTCCCCCCCCACTCGCTCGCATGGTTTGGCTCATTGAACAAAATAATATAACGATCTTTAACTACCCACTGAAGTTTGTTCAAGAAATCTACCCAAGCTTGCGCCTCATTACTATTCGGCCTTTTCCACACATCTCCCTGAGGACTGGTGGCAAGACGAATCAGAGGGATTAGTTTCTTTTCTCGCAGTTTATCAAATATACTCTGCCATTTTTCAAGGGAACGATCATCCTCATGAATGACTAACGTAATGTACCCCCATGCTCCCCCATTTGCGTTCACAAGAGCATCAGCTCGGTCTATATCTTCATCTGAAGGTTGAGCCAGATGGATTCCAAATTTATTATTAGGGCTCTCTGAAGCATAGGAATTAATAGGTAAAATGCTCACGAAGATAAACACGATAAAAATCCACCGGATCATGCATCTCATGAGAATAGTATACTTGAGAAATTAAGCATATCGTGCTCTCGCTCTTGAAGATAGTGCAATGATTATACTTTGGGAAGCACAATACTGGTTTGGTGTGAATACGCACCAGATAGCTCTGCGTATGAATGCTCCGCAGGGGAATCAGATTGAAAAAAGAGGATTTCCGCAATCCCCTCTCCCGCATATATTTTTGCAGGGAGTGGAGTAGTATTAGAGATTTCGATAATAAGGGAGCCTTCCCATTCGGGTTGAAGAGGGGTCACATTAATCAAAATACCGCATCTTGCATACGTTGACTTCCCTATGCAGAGCCCCAATATATCACGAGGAATTTTAAGGTACTCAACGCTACGAGTAAGAGCAAATGAGTTAGGAGGAATTAATATAAATCCCTTTCCCTTAACATCTACAAATGAATTCTCATCAAATTTCTTCGGGTCAACTACTGCTGAGTGGATATTCGTAAATATTTTAAATTCATCTGCTGCTCGAAGGTCGTAACCAAACGAAGATAAACCGTATGATACTTTCCCATCACGCACCATTCCATCAATAAATGGATGAATCATTTCATGTTCCAGCGCCAACTTTCTTATTTTATAATCAGGTAATAAAGACATAGGGAAATAATACAGTAAAAAATCATTTTAACCAATACTTCTTCGCAAGCGGGCAGCTTTTTCAATAAGTTGAGACACGTCTTTACTCATCTTGAACCGTTCATAAATTTGTGAAGTTACTTCACGATGTTCCTTTTGATCATCAGTCAAGACAACGGGAACACCTAAAAAAGACTCAATTGCTTCAATATCCTGTGCAATATCCT
>CALESU010000063.1 GCA_937914905.1 uncultured bacterium | reverse complement strand
TCTTTCGTTCAAAAAAATCGGGTGATTCCAGAATGGATGATACTTTCAGAATTGAGCTTTATTCCATCAGCCGTTAAAAATATGTCTATACGCAGACTGCACACTTCAAAAGTCAAATGAAAGGCGAAAAACTATCCAATAAAACGATTCTGATCACGGGCGGAACTGGTTCATGGGGACAAGAATTAACTCGGCAACTTTTCCAACAGTATGATCCAAAAGAAGTACGTATTTTTTCTCGAGGAGAGCATAAGCAAGTTGAAATGAAGAGATTATTCCAAAACTCGCGAATTCGCTATTTTATTGGAGATGTCCGCGACAAAGAAAGACTTCGAGTTGCAAGTCAAGGTGTTGACGTGATAATACATCTTGCAGCACTTAAGCACGTACCCGTGTGCGAAGAAAATCCATGGGAGGCAGTAAAGACAAATATATTAGGAACACAGCATATCATTGATATCGCTCAAGAACAGGGTGTTTCTCTTGTGGTAGACGTATCAACCGATAAAGCAGTTGATCCGCACAATCTCTACGGCGTAACAAAAGCATGTGGAGAAAAGCTTATGATTGCAGCAAATCTAACTTCGTCTCGTACGCGGTTTGTTTGTGTTCGCGGAGGGAATGTGTTGGGCACCATGGGGAGCGTTGTACCACTTTTTATTGAGCAAATTCGTCGTGCTAATGAGATTACCCTTACTGATCCTTCCATGAGTAGATTTTTCATGCGTCTTTCGGAAGCGATTGGACTTGTTCTCACGGCTGTCGAAAAATCCGTGGGAGGAGAAATTTTTGTCATGAAAATGCCTGGGTGCAAAATTTCTGATCTTGCAGATACGTTGATTTCAAAACTGGGAGATAAAAAGACGATAGTAAAAAATATAGGCATGCGCCCGGGAGAAAAAATGAGTGAAATCTTAGTTTCCAAATATGAAACCTCTCGCACGTATGATTATGGAAAATATTATGTTATTGTTCCTCAGATTCCGCTTCCGACAACAAAAAAATATTATATTAATAAAAAGCTACCCAAAATTTCGCTCAAAGAATATGATTCTGAAAATACATTTCAATTGACAAAAGTGCAGCTTCTTGAACTTCTTACCAAGGATGGTTGGTTTGACAGTAATAACAATTCCCCGTATGACTATCTCAAATCAATTAAGAAAAAAGATTTATTACAATTCTTTGCTTCAGAGGGGTGGTCGCCTCCCAAACCATGAGTCCATTTCTTTTCACCAGAACTACCTGTAGGGGGTGCTTCGGAACCTCTTTAATACAGTTTCTTGATATGGGAGACATGCCGCTTGCCGGTGGTTTTTTACGAAAAAATGAATTTCGGAATGAGATCTTTATTCCCTTACGAGTATTTATCTGCGAATCTTGTGGATTAGTGCAAATCCTCGATGTCATTGACCCTCACATTCTCTTTAATTCTTACTGCTATATTTCTTCCGTTATACCTTTGATGAAGAAGCACTTTAAATCATATGCAACTTTTTTGAAAGAATCATATCTTTCGAAACCGCGTTCTTCTCTGCTTGAGTTTGGATGTAATGATGGGGCACTTTTGGAAGAATTTCTCGCAGAACCTCATATTCGCATTCTGGGAATTGACCCTTCAGAGAATGTTTCCCAAATGGCAAAAGCAAAAAAAATTCCCGTAATTACTGATTATTTCACTACCAAAACTGCGCGAACCATTGTTCAACAGTATGGAAAGATGGATGTTGTGACAGGGAGTAATGTTTTTGCACATGTGGATGATGTTCATGAGATTATCAAAGCGGCTAAGATAGTTCTTTCTCCTGAAGGAGTGTTCATCATAGAAGTCCATTATCTCGGATCCCTCATGAAGGAGTTCCAGTATGACACCATTTATCACGAACACCTTACGTACTACAGCGTCTCTGCGCTCAAGATACTATTTGGTTTACAACAGATGCGAATTGTTGATGTCCAAATGCTCACGATGCACGGAGGAGGAATCCGCGTGATAGCGTGTCGTGAAGATGCTCATCATAAGCAAAAAAGATCTGTCTCGACTATTTTACAAGAAGAGCAACTTCGGGGACTTTCTCGACCTGACACTTTTACAACATTTGGGGATGCGTGTAAAAAGCATCGTGCTCACTTGATCTCGTTTTTACAGTCCATAAATAACAAAAACAGTTCAATCGTAGGATATGGGGCCCCTGGACGAGGAACGATGCTTTTGAATTATTGCCAGATAACTAATGCTTATTTAGACTACGTGGTAGATATTTCACCCCTTCGTTATGGCAAATATGTTCCAGGAGTTCATCTCCCTATATATCATCCGCGAAAAGTGAAAAAAAACCCTCCAAACTACATTCTCATTCTGGCATGGAATTACGCCGAGTCCATATTAGAACAAGAGAAAGAGCTACGTGCACAAGGAGTTCAATTTATCATTCCATTCCCCACAATTGGACTTCTATGATAACAATGGAAGAATCAACACAAAGTGAAAAAGCACTTGTTTTGGGGGGAGGATCCACTCTTGCCCAATATTTCAAGGAGATATACCCCAATAATGTCGTATTAGTTCCCAAAAATATCTGTAATATCACGAATCCTCAAGAAATTAAGTCACTCCTTGCGCATTCCTCCGCTCAGTACGTAATAAATACCGCAGCAATCACCGACATGGTCCAGTGCGAAACAAACCCTAAGGAATGCATGCACATAAATGCTGAAGCGGTATCTACCCTGAGCGCGTTATGCCTTAAGTATGATAAAAAGCTTATACATATTTCCTCAAACTATGCGGTCAATCCTACGAATGTCTATGGAGAATCTAAAAGGATGAGTGAAAAGGGAGTCGACCCGCAATTTCTTATAATCCGAACTAGTTTTTTTTCAGAAAAAACATATGCTGTTAAAATGCTTCTCAGTAAAAAGCCTGTGCAGGCATACAAAAATCTCTATTTTAACCCCGTTTCAGTAGTTGAATTGGTACGATCAATTTGGAAATACAGAACACACAAAGGCTTGATGAATATCTTTGCACAAGAATGTGTATCTTACTTTGAATTTGCTAGTATGATCTGCAAGGCTTTACGGTTAGATCCAGAAGAATACTGCATTCCAACCCTTTACGAAAAAGGGGCTGAAGTTCTTCAAAGATCTCAAAATGCGTGTATCGATACTGACATACCGATTGCCCTTAATGACGATATTGCAACGTTTATTCAAAATACATTTCATGGTTTAAAATAGAGTATGAACAAAAGATTCAATACGCTTAGATACCAGCATTCTTTTACTCTCACTCCTCTTGAGGTACTTCGTATGAATACCGTCTTGAATCTTGTCGGAGAAAAGAAAAAAAATATCCTCGATCTCGGATGTGGCGACGGGTACATCATGGAACTCTTTCGAAAAAAAGGGCATGCGGTTGAGGGTATTGAAATTGCCACTCATGCTATTCAAAAAGCCCGAGCAAAAGGATTTGCTGTATATGATTTTTCACTTTCTGAACCATGGGCACATCTTGTTAAAAATAAATATGACGTAGTATTTGGGGGAGAAATAATTGAACATATTTTTGATACCGATTTATTCCTCAAAGAAATTCGTAGCGTTCTGAAACCAAAAGGGTCTGTCATACTCACAACTCCCAATCTTGCAGCACTCGGTAGACGCATATTGTTGTGTATAGGAAAAAATCCACATATTGAAACTACTGCACGGGCATATGATGCAGGTCACGTGAGGTATTTCATGAGGGATACATTGCGAAAAGTGCTTGTTGAAAATAAGTTTAAAATTGAATCTCTATCTTCGTCTGTAGTCAATTTTAACAATCAAGGAACTTGGTATTCCGAAAGAGCAGCTCGATACTTTCCCTCATTGGGAAACAATATCATTATTCACGCAATCAAATGACACCGAAACCCATTCTTCATTCAAATGGTACGATGAGCATTATTATTGCGCTTGCGCAAAATCGCAAGAAGGATCTCTTAAGGTGTCTCACGTCAATTTATGCATCGCAATTCACCTCTTTTGAAGTAATCATTGTGAATAACAGTGTGGATTTCACGATTCAAAATCTCATTCTTGCACAATTTCCTACAGTTCGATTTATTGAAATGCCACATAACACGGGAATGCTCGCGTACAATATTGGTGTTGTTAATAGTAAGGGAACATATATTTTGGTTATTGACGATGATTGTTCCCTCGAGCCCACTACACTTACTACTCTTGTTGAGGCATTTGAACAAAAATCAAAATCGATCGCTGCACTTGTGTGTCATGTATATGTTCCAAGCCAAAACGCGTGGACAACGCAATCATTACTTGATACTGGCGCGCGTGATCTTGAAACGTTTGCTGGTGCAACCGCTTTTCGGAGATCGGTAATTGAAAAAGTTGGCTTTTATGACCATGAATTTTTTTGTTGGTACCACGAGCCTGACTTGGCATTCCGTATTCGAAATCATGGGTATCGAATCCAATTCCTCTCTTCGGCAATTGTATATCATCACACGAAGCCGAATCCTTTTCGACCTGGCTTTCTGTATCTCCTATACCGCAATCTTGTTTGGCTCCATGTGAAACATTTTTCAAT
>CALESU010000062.1 GCA_937914905.1 uncultured bacterium | reverse complement strand
TGAGATGAATCGGTCAATGATGTGTTGTACGCTTACAATATCTCGCTCATCGAGAGATCCATTATCAAAATAACGTGCCCACAAAAGCTCTCTCAGAATATTTTCCGCTTCATTTTTCCCCGTGGGACTCATAGAAACTCGTCTCCTCATGATCCTTTCAATAGCAGCTCGACGAATAAGATGATCCTCTCGATACTCAATGGCATTTCGTACTTTTTCATACGCAAGCGCAAGAAGGGATACGGTTTGAGATACAGAAATTTTTGAAAACTCATCAGTGGGAGGTCTTCCCTTGATTTGAGATAATGCAGTAAGAAGGCGTTCGGTAACAGGAGACAATGCAATTGTCCCCACACTCTCTTGCTTTTGTTGGTTATCTTCTTCACTCATAGATGCTCTCTATTATACCCTACTATATCCCATAGTTATAGTTATTCTACAATATGTGCCCCTTTTTCAAGAATGAATTGGGTAAGCTCGATTCGTTTTGAATCGACGAGCTCTTTTGTTTTCCCCTCGATATTAAGTCTCAAAACAGGCTCAGTATTTGAACTTCTTACACTAAAACGCCATTTAGGATACGTTATAGCTATCCCATCCAAACGGTTTAGCTCTCCATCTGCATATGTGGTAACAATCTGACCTGTAACATCGCTGGTCTTTACCCCTTCTTTGAGTTCAAAATTGGTTTCACCCGACTCGATGGAGGTTTGGAGAGAGGACAAGATCTGAGAAATCGGTCTTTTTTCCCGGGCAAGAACTCTGAGAACGTATAAAATGACTCTGACGGTACTTTCGCATCCTCCCATAGACCTAAAATAATAGTGTCCCGACGATTCTCCGGCAAATATGGCATCTTCTTCATTCACTTGAGCGGTAATAAGAGCGTGTCCCACATGGGTATACCCCACTTCTCCTCCCATTTGCTTGACGATATCTTCAACGTTTCGGATGTAGCGAATGTCAACTAAAATCCGCTCTCCTGGATTATCTTTGAGAATTTCTCCCGCAATAAGAGTGGTGATAAGAGTTGCAGGAATGATTTTTCCCTTTTCGTCGATAAACATTGCTCGGTCTGCGTCACCGTCGGTACAAATTCCTAGATCTGCTTTTGTTTCAATAACTTTATCTTGTAACTGTCTGAGCGTTTTATGCTGTAAAGGATCTGCTTGATGTGCTGGAAATGTTCCATCCAACTCAAAATTGATGGTAACTATTTCTTTCTCCAACTGTTCAAACATGTGTTGAAGAGGGATGATTCCCATGGCGTTTGCTGGATCTGCAACAAGCGAAAGTTTTGAAATGTCTCCGGGATGAATCTCACGAATTGCTTCGGCAATCTCGGTAGACACCACATCTACTTTATCGGTAACTGTGCCGTCATACGTGTATTCTAAGAATGAGTTCTCCGAAACTCTTTGGGCAATATCAAGCATGCCCGTTTCTTTTCCAATTTTGACTAAACGATCGCCATCTCTTCGTACAATTTTGACGCCATTATATTCTTTTGGATTATGTGATGCGCTGATTTGAATCCCGGCATCATAGTCATATTTTTTTACCGTAAAGTACAGTGTTGGAGTGGCGATCAGTCCCAGATCGATCACCTCTGCGCCACATTTTTTGAAGGTTTCCCTGGCAATTTCAGCAAGGGCGGGAGAGGAAATCCTCATGTCGCGCCCGAGGACAATTGATATTTTTTTCTTACCTAAGTCTGTTGCAAGGAATGAGTAGATCCCTCGCACTATATGTTCCATTGCCCCTTCATTGATTTGTGTGGGATAAATGCCTCGAATATCGTATGCTTTAAAGATTTTTTGGTCTACCATAATAGATCGGATTAAATTAGTAAATTCATCTCACATGATACCACATGACAAGCTCAAGTGACTCTCGGAGATTGTAAGGCGTAGCTCCTGTTTTTTGCGATAGATCAATCCGAGCAAGCGCCTCATACAACTTCACCAGTTCGGGTTGATTCCACCGTTTTGCCTGAGATAAAATTTTTCCCTTTTGCCAAGGATGCGTTTTTGGGTCAATATATCCTTCCGTTGCAAGGAGAAGTTTTCGAACATGCTTCCA
>CALESU010000061.1 GCA_937914905.1 uncultured bacterium | reverse complement strand
ATTCTTGCAAGCATTTTATCTAAAGTAAGAACTGCAGTTTGAAGTCGGTCTTCAGCTGATTTTTCTGAAAAACTCTGCTCTCCTTGCTTGAATCCAATCAAGTCCGCATAGGGATAAATTGCTTCAACCGCTTCTTTCCCTGCTTCTATAGTGTAGCGACCCGCTTCAATCCCAAGCTTGAGATCTCCGACATAGGGAATGAATGTTGCCCAGTATAATTTTTCAGCTTCACCTTCTAAGTTCTTGTATTTATCAGAAACCGTTGTAAAACGTTTTTTCAATACATCAATGTCATTCTCTTTTATGTCTGCTTTGAGAAGCTTTGCCTCGTTCATCACTTCGGTTGCACTGGCTTTTATGGACATTGCAGGAAGATACAACGCAACATACGCAATACCAAGTACCGCAATGAGCGCTACCAACAAAAAGGCTACTATGCCAAAGGCTATTTTTTTACCCCGAGTAAATGGCTTTTTTGACGATCCGTTCATTTTGAGAAGATTTTTCATATATGACAAGTATACCAAATAGTAAAAAGAACGTTACACGGCTCCTCTTCCCGTAAGCATAATGAGGGGAGTTTTCAAAATTATGACGAAATCTCCCACGAGAGACATGGTGTCTACATAACGGGAATCAATAACGATTCGTTCGTCAAAATTTATCTTTGAGCGTCCTGATACCTGCCAAAGACCGGTAATTCCCGGCTTTGCCGCTAGCACATTTGTTACGAGCTTTTTTGCTTGAGGGAATTCGCGCTGTTGATTTTCGAGTTCATCAGGATAATATGCCCGAGGACCTACCAGACTCATATCTCCTTTGAGCACGTTGAGAATTTGCGGAAGCTCATCAAGAGAGTGTTTTCGAATAAAACGTCCCACTGGGGTGATACGAGGATCGTTCAGAAGCTTGTAACTTCCTTTTTTGTATTGTTTGTATAAATCCTTGAGCTTGGGATCTGAGCGAAGAATCTGATGTGCGTTTTGTATCATGGAACGGAATTTATACATACGAAATTTCGTACCATTTTGTCCGATTCGTTCAGGAACATCGGCAAATACGGGACCTTCTGAAGAGTATTTAATCAGGAGCGCGATGATGC
>CALESU010000060.1 GCA_937914905.1 uncultured bacterium | reverse complement strand
TTGGAAAGGCTTCGCGAAGTTCAGCCCGGGTGGGTGAAGTTGCGAGAGTATGAAGAGGTGTATCGAGCCCAAAAAAGTGACATTGATCGGATAAACGATATTATATCCACACGAATTGCCAGGTATCAACAAATTCTGTCGCGAGTGCAAAAATCAGATTGGTTTTCCGATGAAGAAAAACTGTGGATTGCTGAAGATCCCGGACTTGCAAATGAGCAGAATTCTTTAGCGGAAAGGTTGAATACCGCGCTTTAATCGCACAATGACCTCATGACTCGTACGTACGCCTGAATGTCTGCATTTGAGCATCGGGAGAGGATGGGGGCAAGCGCAGGCTGACAATCTCGCGTAAGAGTCTCTATTAAGCGGTGGCCTTTGGGAGTTAGTTTAATGAGTTTTGCGCGTTTGTCCGTGGCGTCTTGTCCAACTGAAACCAAATGAGCTTTAAGCAGTTTTTGAATGAGCTCAGTTACAAAAGGAGGCTCTACTCCAAGCTTTTCCGATATATAGGAGGACCTACTTCCTTCAGTTGCATTGTACAGCAATCCCAATAGAAACCAGTCTGCAAGGGTGAGGTTGTGCGATTTGAGGAGTGCTGAAAATTTTTCTTTGGTTACTCGATAAGACATTGCCTGAAGTAGCAGTAGCTCATGCGCTTCAACGCGCTCTTTCCCTCCCACTATTTTTTCTAAAGCCTGTGTAAATACTCCCATAGAAATATGATACTCGAAAACGCCTCATTATAGTCATTTTCTCAGTAATCAGCAAGAGGAGGAAATAGCATGTTGTAATGTGGTTTGTTTGACAATGAAGTCAAAATGTAGAACAATAACTATATGGCCGTTTCGGAACCTATCATATTTCAAAAAGCTACTCCACTTCCACCTTCTCTCAATCCACAAGTTTTATATAGTTGGAAAGCCCCTCTTCGTGCTTATAAAAAACGGAGCAAATACGTGTTGCGGTTTTATCTTGCCGTTGCATTGTTGCTTACTGCAATTATCTTTTTTCTGGGCGATCAAGTTCTTATTGTTCCCATCTGGGCAATTTTATTTCTTTTTTACGTTCTTACCATAACCCCTCCGCCCCTTATTGAAAACCGAATTACCAAGTTTGGAAT
>CALESU010000059.1 GCA_937914905.1 uncultured bacterium | reverse complement strand
CACTGTCACCAACCCTGCCCGAATCCAGAAAGCAGTCAGCATGAAATCAGCAAATGCGGTGATCATAAAACCAAACCAAATTGGTTCCATTAAAGAGACAATTGAAGCAATCAAAGAGGCTCGAAAAGGTGGATGGAAGGTTGCCGTTTCACACCGTTCAGGAGAAACTGAGGACTCATTCATTGCAGACCTTGCTTATGGAATGGGAGCTGATTTCATCAAAACTGGCTCAATGTCACGAAGTGAGCGGTTGGCAAAATACAATAGACTGATTGAAATGGAGCACGAATATTAAAGAAGGGTCCACAAGAAGTCGAATTGCAATCAGGCATGGTTTGAGGGTACAATAAACACATGGCTTTACCAGTGCGCACCGCATCACTTTCGTTTGAACCCGTGTCTCTCTCTGTCAAAGAGGGGGATATAATTCCTGTAGACATTTTGATATATACGGGTTCTGACAAAGCCATATCTACTGACGTATGGGTTTCATACAATCCCGACTACTTTATGCCCGCTCCCTCTTATGAGTCGATGGTAGAGAAAGGATCCCTGTTTCAAAGAGTTGACGCAAAGCTTATTTCTCCTGGCTCGTTATATATGTATGGTATAAATGAGTCGGCAGTATCTGCTCCTGCCAATGGAAAATTAGCAACTTTGTTTCTTCAAGCAAAAAAAACGGGACAATCTGAGATCAGATTTCAGTGCAAGGATGTGGGAACGGCAACTTCTCAGATTATTAAGCAGGATGGAGCGCTTGAGAATATCATCAATTGTGAAAGGACCACGTCGCACACAGCCCAAATCACCATTTCGGAAAACTCGTCGGTGTTGGGGGCAAGCACCATTCAAGATGGAGCAACTTCTTGGATCTTTATTGGGCTTGGCATTTCCTTGGGAATCTTAGCGACACTCCTTATGGTTCGCTATCGAAGATTACAAAAATTGCTTGCTGAAGCAGAGTAACATTCATCCTACCTTATGCAAGTTGCAACTATCGTACGGAGCAAACTGAACCAGAAGCAACTGATTATGATTGGCGCTGCAATTTTGATCCCTATCCTTGTGGCCGTTGCAATTGGGGGATTTTTTCTCATCCAAAGTAGCTCAACTCAGGCAAGTGAAGATGCTCCTGCAAACATCAGTATACAAACACCTGATGCGCAAACCGCTCAAATTGCATGGCAAACAGCACAAGAAGCAATCGCTATGATTGAGTATGGAACTTCTCCTGACGCGCTCACAGAAGCAGCTTTTTCAGAACTTGAAACAACGGATCATCTCGTCCAAATTCCCAATCTTGAGCCAAGTACCACGTATTATTTTCGCATTCGCATTGGAGACCAGGTGTTTGACGAGGGTGGAAATCCGTGGTCATTTTCGACCCCTTCACCCACAACTGAGGTAGGCACTGACCCCATTCCATCTCTTGCCATCGGGACAACTTCGGCCGAACTTACTCCCCGTACCACTCCTTCCGTGCTTACGCCTTCACCAACTCCCAACACCACACTGACACCGTCTGTAAGCCTGACTCTTTCTCCAGCCCCCACCAGCTTAACCCCAACTTCGCTCACTCCCACATCTTCAACCGCGTCAAGTGTCTGCACTGCCACCAATTGCACTTCTATATTGAGTTATTTGGGTACTCAGTGCAGGACGCAAGATTATGTTCAATGTCTTATGAAAGCCTCTGCAGCAATCTCTACCACACCCACCCCAACACCTCTTTCAAGCGCTCTCAAAGCACAATGTAAAGTAGATTATCTCCAGCCCAACTCATGTACATCGTGGAACTGGCAGGATGTAAAAAACAAAGCACAAGTGTGTGCAGATACGTTTCCGAGTTACTTTGTGCAATGTAAGAGCACGAGCTGGACCTCGACAAGCACCGCCACATGGTACTGTAATGAAAAAATGAGTGAGAGCGAACTCACTCTTCCTTGTAAATCTGCTCCCACACCCGGCGCCGGACAAGATGTATACTGCCGAGTGCGAGCTGAAACTGAGGCGGGAGGAGATACGGACGCGACTGATTGGGTTTACACAAGCACATCCTGCCCACGACTTACGGATGACGAGGCAGATTGTTCCATCGACTACATCCAGGGAAATAGTTGTACTTCGTGGATTTGGGACCTCAGTTATCAAAAGGATCCTCGTTGTAAGGATAAATTTGATCACTACTTTTTACAGTGTACAGACGATGGGAATTTTGACAGTAGCTCATTTTGGCACTGTAACATGACAACCGAGAATCACTATCTAGATTTGCCTTGCTACAACGCTGCAATTCCCGGAGATGGAATGCCCATTACCTGTAGAGTGCGAGCCGAAGATGACTATGGCGTAGACAATCACGTAACCTCATGGGTGTCTGGTTCGGCAATTTGTCCCACTTCAACCCCAACCCCAACACCCACGCCCACGCCAACAGACACACCTACGCCAACACCCTAACGAGACGAAACGCATTGTAGTTTTTTCTTTTTCTTGCTAAGATGACTGCATGAGTAACCTAATTTTAGTTCGTCACGGCATCTCGGAATGGAATGCCCTTGGATTGTGGACGGGTTGGAATGATGTTTCGCTTACAGAAGAAGGGAAAAAAGAAGCACGGAATGCTGCAGAGGCAATCCGCGATATTCACATCGACGTTGCCTTCACGTCAGATCTTATCCGAGCTCAACAAACCTATGCAGAAATCAAGAAAGCATTAAACTTAGAATCCATTCCTGAAATTCGTGCTACCGAAATAAAAGAGCGAAACTATGGCGATCTTGCAGGGAAAAATAAATGGAAAGTGAAGGAAGAGTATGGGGAAGAACAGTTTATGAAATGGAGAAGAAGTTGGGATTACCCCATCCCCAATGGTGAAAGCTTAAAAGATGTGTATGCTCGCGTAATTCCCTACTACACGGAGCACATCAAGCCCTATCTCACCGCAGGAAAAAATGTGCTCATCACCGCTCATGGAAATAGTATCCGCGCTCTGGTGAAATATCTTGAAAATATCCCGGATGATGAAATCTCACAACTTGAAATTGGAACGGGAGAAGTGTATAGATACTCGATGAATGAAAAGGGCGAGGTGATTTCGAAAGAAATTCGTTCATCTAATCCTCAAACGGGAAAGGTGTAACTTGACATGAAATCAAAAAAACAGATTCAAACAACGCTTGACCAAACCCGCATCATGATCGGCACCGTTGTTCTTTTGTTGGTTGTATTGACTATCCTT
>CALESU010000058.1 GCA_937914905.1 uncultured bacterium | reverse complement strand
GGCCCACTTTAACAAGTATTTCTGTATAAGAAGGAATCTTTACTGGAACGATCATGTCTAACGATTATAGCAGTTATTTTACGCCTTGATAAGAGGTGAATGGCACAAGCGCAAGGTAGCGCGCATACTTCACCTGTTTGGAGAGCGTACGTTGATGTTTGGCGCAGACGCCACTTTTTTCTCGACTCACAATCTTCTTGCGAGGGGTGAGAAATTTCTCAAGATTTTCGACATCTTTATAATCGGGCTCCATCATGTATTTGCAGAAAAAGCATTTCATAGCAATTTTTGGTTAGTGAATTAATTAAAAAGGAATATCATCCGGATTTACATCATCATCTGCTGGCTCTTTTTTTTCGGGCTGAGATGCGCTTACCTCTTCTTCGTGGCGAGAAGATTCGGCAGGTGCATCTTCCTGATTTGACTCAGCATCTGAAGAATGTTCAGACAATCCATCTCGTCTTCCATCATTGAATACGATAAAATCATCCATGACGATTTCGGTAATATTTCGTTGCTGACCGTTTTTGTCTAAATACTCTCGATAAGTGATTCGTCCCTCAACATAGACTTTGCGACCTTTGGTAAGAAGTTTTCCTGCAAGCTCTGCCAGTTTTTGCCAGGCAACAACGCGATGATACTGTGCTTCTTCTTTTGTTTTACCTTCTGCGGTGATCCATGAGCGGTTTGTAGCCAGGCCAAATGTGCATACCGCAGTATTGGTGGGAGTATATTTGAGTTCAGGATCTCGGGTAAGATTCCCAAGAAGCGTTACTTTGTTGATTGATCTGCTTGCCATATACTTTTATCCATGTCTTAACCCTTCTTCTCTTTTTTTGACTCTTTTACTGCCTTTTCTTCACGAGCAATAAACAGGTATCTCATGAGGAGTGCGTCGTAATTGAGTTTAATTTTAAATTCGTTCAATTTAGAAGGATCGATTTGAATTTGCCAGGTGTGATATTCGGCACTTGTTTTTTTATCAATAGGATACATGAGTTCGCGTTTTCCCCAGGGTTGCTCGGTGAGCTTCTTCCCGCCAAATGAGGTGAGTATTTTCTCAAGCTTAGGGAGAGTGCCCGCATCTTCAACCAGAAAAGTAAGTTCGTATTGATTCATATAAGAAACAGTTCAAATAGTGGTAACATCGTCATATAATAGTAAGATAGCGACGATAAATCAAGCCTCATTATACCATCGTCAAAACAAATTACAAGAGAAGTAAATGACAAAACAGAAGGTATTGGCAATTGGAATAGGGATAGTACTCGTAGTGCTTCTTGTGTACACGCGATTCGTCGGTTTAGATTGGGGTTTGCCTTATCCCATGCATCCAGACGAGCGGAATATGGTTATCTCCATTTTGCAAATGCGTTGTGATGAGTTCCCCAGCACCTCTTGCATGCATCCGCACTTTTTTGCTTACGGCCAGGTGCCGTTGTATCTTGGCGCCTTGATCGGAAGGCTTATTAATTTGATTGAAGGGGGAAACCCTCCCGTGACCTTAGAACAAGTAACCCTTGCGCTTCGTATCATGTCCGCACTTGCATCCGCGGCCCTTTCTCTCGTCCTTTATAAAACTCTCCGTCTCCTCATGGATCTTCAAAACCGTGATAAGGTTGTGGCATTTCTCGCCGTAACGTTTGTCCCAGCTTTTATCCAATTTTCCCATTTTGGCACTACTGAATCATTTCTTATGCTGTTTGTGAGCATTCTGTTTTACTGGTCACTTGGATTTGTAAAGCGCACGGTTGGTCTGAAATCTTACTTTTCCTCTTTAGGGGTTTTGCTGGGAATTGCCGTGGGAACAAAAGTATCCGCACTTTCGTTTGGAGTTATTCCTGCGTTTGCAATACTGCTTTCTGTGGCAAAAAGGCACTCACGAATTTATACGGCACTGATATTTTTTGGGTGCGCAACAACTCTTGTTCTTATGATTGCTGTTTTTCTCATCTCATCTCCCTTTACCCTTATTGATTGGCCTGAATTTATCCACTCAATGAATTACGAGTCCGCTGTGGGAATAGGTACTTATAAAGCCTTTTACACTAGACAATTTGAGTACACCATACCTGTTTTGTTTCAAATAGTGAACGTAATCCCTCATACTCTTGGTTTGCCGATGGCAATATTAGCCCTTCTTGGCATGCTATTTCTCCCGTGGAATCGTAACTATTTCTTATTACGTGCTTCGATCTTCATGCTCTTTCTTCCTCAGGCAGTTTTATACGCAAAATGGTCACGGTTTTTGGCCCCGGTATTTCCGCTTCTCGTCCTGATCGCCACCGCAACATTAATGAGCATTTTTCAAACCCTTTCGAAATGGTGGGGAAAACGATATCAATGGATTATAAGCGTCGGATATACCTTGGTCACACTCATTCTCATTATCCCCGGAATTGCTTATATGACTATTTATCAAACTCCCGATGTACGGTTTGTTGCTTCTCAATGGATTTATGAGAACATTGACCCTTCCTCAATCATCCTTTCTGAGACGGCAAACGTGGTTGATATCCCAATGCCAAATCCATTGGTTTCTGACAATAGGGCGTACCTAAATCGCAACCAGCCCATTTCTTTTAATTTCTACGAACTCGATAATGATCCCATCGAAAATCAATGGAGGACTCACTTGGATGAAGCTGATTATCTCTTCATACCGTCCCGACGTATTTTTGTAAATCATACCTGTTATCAAGGGATTGGGGAAAAAGTTATTGGCCCTATCGAACAAGTTCAATTCTCTGTTTATGATCAGAATAGGTGCTCACAATTGAAAGATTTATATCCTCTCCTCACGGAACATTATGACCGTTTATTTTCGTCAAATTCTGAGTTTCGACAGATTGTCTCCTTTTCTTCTTTTCCCCGCATTGAGCTCTTTGGACATACTCTCATTGAGTTTGATGATGAGATGGCTGAGGAAACGTGGACGGTATTTGATCATCCGGTCATTCGGATTTTTGAGCGTGTGAAATAGGAAAAACCATGAAGGTAGATTTCAGGTATACTAAATACATCTATGAATCTTCGACGCATGTTTTCTCCGAAATCAGTAGCAATCGTCGGGGTATCCCAGAATGAAAAAAAGGTGGGATACTTGGTCGCAAAAAACATGCTCGAGCAGGGATTTGCGGGCGATCTGTACTTCATACACCCTACTGCAACAGAGCTATTAGGCAAA
>CALESU010000057.1 GCA_937914905.1 uncultured bacterium | reverse complement strand
AAAGGAGTTGTTCCTGTGCCAAGGTCATATGAGTTCGCAATTAAAATGGCATTCACTTCCGTGATTGCGGGGTTGATAGTAATTTTTCCTGTCGCAATAAGGGCCATTGATTGTCGAACTGTGTTGAATACGTTTCCAGGAGCAGAGTTAATAAGAAGGTCTCCTTGCACAATGAGTACAAAATTGGATAGAGAGGCATTTATGGAGTTTGTGTCGATTTGAGCATTCCCCGAAAGAATATTGATGCGATCAGACTCTATCTCAGAAAGCGCAGAAATGATCTTTATCTTTTTATTTGCCCGAGCATGAGTGATAAACCCCGGAAGATCGTCAAGGTATCCGCGCGAGTTCCATGCGTAATTTGCTTTCCCCAGATTGCGAGGGGAAAGTTGGGAGGTGTTCGGGCCTAAGTCAATAACGGAAGAAGCCGTTACGACACCTACACCCTTCCCTTCGAGAATGTCTGTTTCGTCAATATTGAGCATGACCTGGCTTGTGTCATAATTATCATACTTCACGACAATAGGTGGAATGAAGTTGTATGCTCGAGTTGTTGGGCTTGCTTGTTTGTGAAGCGAGACATGCTTGAGGCGGTACCAAGAATCGTATTGATAGTAATACCATTTAAGATCGACCATTTCATTAGGAAGGCTATTGACTCCCACAGAAGAGCCAAGAGTAATAAGTGAACTGGCATGACACGTGATGTTATTGGGGCAAAGAGTATAACCTATTGAGTAATTGGGTCCAGAAGAAGGAATTGCTGCCGAAACAGTATGAGGACCGGCTATAGTGGTGAATAAATATTGATTTGCCGAACTTGTTGTTGTCCCATCTAGTGTAATTACTGAGCTTGATATGGGAGTCGAAGTTGCCTCAATTACGCTACCCGGCATGCGAACTTTGAATCCTTGGATTCTTGAAGGTGGCACGGGGGTCGGGGTAGCTGGAATTGGGGTTGGCGTATTTCCACCCCCTCCACAGCTTGTTTTACATTTCCAACAACCAGAACTTCCATCATAATAATCACCACATGGACCACAATTTGTTTCATTCTGACAACCGCCACCTGAGGGATCGGGCGTATTTGTAGGTCTAGGGTTAGGAGTGTTAGTAGGAGGGCCAGGAGTGTTTGTAGGGGGGCGGGGAGTATTTGTGGCGCCTCCACCTCCGCCACAATTAGGATCAGGATCGGAACTACATCCGCCACACGGGTTACAAGCAATTGTGCACCATGTCCCAACACATGTTTCTCCACAATCACATTTACACCCCTTATTTTTACAGCAAGCACTTGATCCATCACTGCAACTCACATTATTTGCGTTGACAGAATACAATATTGGGGATTGTAAATATGCTAATAAAATCAATACCCCTACAACTATTTGTTTCATAATTCAATTATGCCTTAATTCTTTTGAACAGGCCGAGTAAATAAATGTTCCCCAACTTATCCCTGTTGCACCCTTCGGATACATCGATTAAGCACGAATAGAACGTTACCGCAACTACATCTTCGCTCGAAATTTTTTCCAAAAAAAGACCACTCTCGTTTGAGAGCGAAGTGCCTTCGAATTCAAGTGATTCATTTCGAGAATTTGCAGAATCTATTTTTGATAAATTTTCAAACCCAAATAACGTAGGTGCTTCAACTTTAAGTTCTGAATTTTCGGTATCAAAAACAATTCTGAAAGAGTAATTTTGATTTGATGTCATATCAGAGAGAACGATTATAATATCTGTGGAGTCTTCAATTTTATCCATAGACTTAAAGCGACCTATGAAATAGTTATTTCCTCTCGTGCCGTTCATGAGGAAAGACTTACTCGATTTGTAGATAAGTGGGTGCAACCCTTCAGTCGTAGATGTTTTCGGAGCCACGGTCTCACCCCGTTTAGTTAATGCAATTTTTTTTTCCACATAATCTGATCGCCGCAAGCTGGTGATATAGTAACCGAATAAAAAGGCATTCCCAATTAATAAAGCGAAGACCAGTGCATATATGAAGCGCATACCTTCATTGTAGCAAAGTATTTTTTTTACAAAAAAAATGACCGCTCGTAGCGGTCATTTTAAATTTCCCATTAAAACCTCTTTAATTTAAGGGTTATTTTTTTATTTTTCACTTTTTATTCCAACCAAGTCGTCAGATTTCATCAAAGGTGATCCATTGGTAGATATTTCGTTACCAGCGGCCGTCATACTAGTCTCATAAGTTTGTCCATCAGTTCCGCTCCAAGTTAACTTAACGCCTTTCTGGTCACAGTCATTTCCTAATTTCGCAGCAACAATGGTGGGCTCGCTATAGTATGAGAAAGGCCCAACGGGAGCAGTTAAATCTAGTGTGCCACCAACAGACATCTCCGTATTTGCACCAGCAATACTTAGAGTTGCAGTAGTAACACAATCCGACACCGATCCATCAGGAACAAGTGGTGTATTTGGCGGACAACCCCCTAATAATGAAGGAATAAATATGCTCAGTGCTACCAATTGATTCAATTGATTCGTGTTAATTAGACTATTTGGATTATATCGTTTTTCCATACAATTTTTAATTGTTGATTAGTTTGATTTTAAAATTAATAACCAAAACACATATCAACAAATTAGAAAAAGTATACCACATCCTATAGTTTATTTCAACAGATGTGATAAAGAGTGCATAACTCATGCGATGCGTAAAATAATATAAGTAACTTTTAAGATTTATTCCAAGCTCCAAAGCGAAGCACATCCCCTAGTTGAATAGATTGTTACAATAACCCATATAGCGCTAATCCAACTAAAGGATGTGCTTGGCATAGTTATTTCAACGTATTTTTTTCAATGCTATAATATATCAATGCAAGACCTTTCAAATCCAAACACTCTTCTTATCATCTTAGGGATTATTGCAATCATCATCGAAGTCGCGTTGGGCGCCGCTCTTGGATTTGAACTTCTCATAATCGGCGCAGTGTTTGTGGTGGGAGGGTTGGTGGGCTTGGCGAGCGGATCTCTCATGATCGCGCTCATAAGTATCACGGTTCTTATTGTCTTCTATATCTTTTTTGCCCGCAGTCGTATCAAAAAATCCTTGGACATCACAACGAAAAAAACAAATATGGACCTTATTATGGGAAAAGTTGCAAGGGTTGTTAAGCCGATCAAACCTCACGAGCCAGGTCAAGTCAAAATTGAGGGTGAAGTGTGGCGAGCAGAAAGTGCAGAAGAGCTTGTTGAGGGACAAAAAGTGATCGTCAAGTCAGTGAGCGGAGTCACTGTTTTGGTCGAAAAAGAATCCTAAAAGTGTCGTTTTTCATTATCAATTGTTTATACGAGTATGCCATTCGTTGTCTTTCTCTTTATTCTCGGAGTTATTACATTATTTGCTTCAGTCAAGATCGTCCAACAGCAAGAGCGGGGCATTGTGATGCGTTTGGGTAAATTTAAATCGTTGGCAGATCCAGGTTTGAATATTGTGATTCCCTACATCGAAAGCATGATTAAGGTGGATGTTCGTGAGAAAGTCATCAATGTGGATCCTCAAAAAGTTATTACCAAAGACAATGTATCTGTCACCGTGGATGCGGTCATTTATTACAAAGTAGTAGACCCTGCAAAGTCACAGTTTGAAGTTGAGGATTTCGATACCGCAGCAACAACGCTTGCGCAGACCAATTTGAGAAATATCGTGGGAGATAAAACACTTGACGAAACTTTGACTGCCAGAGATATTATCAACACCAATCTTCGATCAGTGCTCGATGAAGCTACGAATGGTTGGGGTGTAAAAGTGACCCGTGTTGAGGTGCAGAAAATTGACCCCCCACCAGAAATCACCGACGCCATGAGTCTTCAAATGAAGGCAGAACGAGAAAAAAGAGCAACCGTTCTCCAAGCAGAAGGAATTCGCCAAAGTAATATTCTCCAAGCAGAAGGTCAAAAATCTGCGGATATTCTCGAGGCAGATGGAGAAGCACAAGCAAAAATGTTACGCGCAAAAGCTGAGGCGGACGCGATTAAGCTCGTAGCTGAAGCTGCGAATAAGTACTTTGACACAAAAGCACAAGCATGGCAACGCTTGCAAGTCGCAAGTGTCGTCTTGAAAGACAATACAAAATACATACTCCCCACGGGAAGCGAGATCGTAAACGTCTTGAATCTGGAAGGGAATGGAGACAATTTCACTCCTATCCCCGGGCACAAGAAAGGGTAAGGTAAGCTTTTGAAAAGCCCCGATTCGTGATACAATCGAGGGTATGAGAATTGTAAATAGACATTTTCAGCGCGAATACGAAGCGGTTGACACGTTTGAAGCAGGTGTCATGCTCACGGGCCCCGAGGTCAAGTCTCTTCGCGCGGGAAACTTACGCTTAGACCAAGCATTCGTAAAAATTATTGACGGCGAAGCATTCCTTTTTAATGCCGAAATCCCTATTTATCGCTTTGCACGGCCCACAGAATATGAAGCTACCCGGATGCGAAAACTGCTACTTCACAAGAATGAAATCATTAAACTTGAGACAAAGCTAAAATCAGGCGGGCGTTTGACGATCATCCCTGACGTATGCTATACTAAAGGACGTCGTATCAAGCTTTCTATCGCACTTGTGAAGGCTCGTGGAGAGATTGCGAAAAAGAAGATTGAGCGAGCAGAAGACATCAAGCGCAAGCAGAAACAAGAGATGAAAGAGTATATGAAGAAGTAATCTTGTAAGAAATTGTAAGCTCCCAAATAGATTGGAAGCTAACAGTTTCTAAGGGGATGACAAGGTCTCGACGTGAAGACACGCACTTTTACAAATGGCAGGGCGCACCTATGCGTTAAATGGAAAAAAAATACTTGCAAAGGCTAATGCTTTTGCAGAAATTAAAGAGATCGCAGCAGCAGAACTCGGCAAGCTCTCAGGTATGCTTAACGCACAACCAAGATTTGCTGGTTTAGTTGCATAAGAGATCTTTAGTTTTTGCCCTTAGAGCGACCTCCGATAGCTCTTTGGGGTACAACTTTCGGATAGGAATGTTCCGCGTTCTCGATCATGGAACGTTCTAAAATGATAAAAATCGGCAGTTTGAAATGGTTTGTATGCTTTCCCTTTTCAAACATGAGTTAAAAAGCTTCACTATCCCTCGCTACACATTTGTAAGAGAGCCTTTACGGACCCGGGTTCGATTCCCGGCATCTCCACACTCCGCCCAGCTACGCCTTTGGCTACGCTGGGCTTCGCGTGGCAAGCCACTTTATTGAACCAGTGCAGGTTATATTTTTGGTACAACCAAGTGGTACAATACCCTATGAATAACATCGTTAAAATAATCAAGATTGTCAGACCCTATCATCTCTACTTATTCCTCGTCGCAGGCGTAATTCTTCTTACCACCCTCCTCGAGCTTGCCTCGCCATACATTCTCAAGCTTATCGTAGATCAAATTGAGCTCCAGATTACGACAGGTGACGGAACTATTACGCAACTGTACTTCCTTATCGGACTCATGTTTTTCTTGGGAGTGCTCGCGATCTT
>CALESU010000056.1 GCA_937914905.1 uncultured bacterium | reverse complement strand
GAAGCGGATTTGAAACAGTGGAAACTCCGAACTTATCGACCACACCTACAAGGCCGAGACTAACCATGGTTATCGTAGCAAGCAAAATACCCCTTTTTGTATTTTTCATAAAAGAGTGAAGTTAGGGCACCGTTACCGTTTGCCTCGCAGCTCCTTCCTGATTACAGTCAACACAGTATTGATTAAACATATCTTTCAATACCGTTTTCTCCCTCATTTCAACTGCGGGATTATTGGGGTCGGGAAGATATTGATCCGTATCTCGATTTACCGGAACTTGCTGTTTAACTACATTTGCCTTTGCATTGGTGCCTTCAATCAAGTATTCAAATCTCGTTGGACAATTGTATCCACCTTCCGCTTTGCCTGCCATTACTCCTGTATCTTTACACACTTGTGCGCCAATAACGGTGGAAGGTTTGATAGGAGGAAGATCAGGCTGATCTTTTAATAAAAACGTAATTATTTTGTTCCAGATGGGAGATGCACCAGTGAGTCCTGACGCGATACCTTGTGCCATGGGAGTAAAATCATTATTTCCCACCCATACGGTTACTAAAAAATTGGGTGTGTAGCCGATAGCCCAGTTGTCTCGAAGGTCATTCGTGGTACCTGTTTTGACAGAAACGGTTTTATCTTTTACGACAAGCTCCGAATTCGATCCAAATGCAGGAGATCGTGCGCCGTTATCTTGCAAAATGTGGGATATGATAAACGCGGTTCCTTCAGAAATTGCCTGTTTGCCTTTCATGACAAGCGTATTTGGTCTTTCAAGAGGCTTTGAAACATCTTGTACAAAGTTTGGATCTTTAAATTCGTAGAGCACTTTTCCTGATTTATCTTGTACTTTTAAAACATAATTGAGTTTTCGCGCCTTGCCTCTGTTTGCAAATGCAGAAAATGCTTGAGACATCTCAGTCATCGCGACTTCTCCTCCTCCTAAAGTCAGAGATAGTCCATAATTTTCAGGATTTTTAAATGAGGTGATGAGGAAAGATGAAGAAGATGCAATAAAATCTTCTAATCCATTGTACGCAAGCATTTTGACTGCAGGAATGTTGTACGAATTTGCGAGGGCGTATCTGAGTTGGACAGGTCCATGAAATGTGTTGTCGTAGTTTTTGGGACAATAGGGCTTGTCTTGACCGGGTGCAGAAAAACACGTGGGGATATCAAGAAACATGGTGGACGCCGTGACTATTCCTCGGTCAATTCCCACGGCAAAATTAATGGGCTTTATGGAAGATCCGGGTTGCCGGGTTCCTGCAGTTGTAACATTGAATGCGCCAGAGGCGCCCTCAAAATAATTTACTGATCCCACCATTGCTATAATTTCTCCCGTGGGAGGACGAGTAACGAGAACCGCACCGTTGGACACATTATATCTTCCCAACTCTTCGATCTCTTCTCGCACCACACGTTCTGTCTCTTCTTGGGTTTTAATATCGAGAGTGGTGATAACTTTTAGTCCTCCTTCTTCCAACTGCTGTAACCCATACTCTTTGTCGAGTAAGTTTTTTACTTCAAACACAAAGTGCGGGGCTTTTATGTTGGTTTTTGAGGGAAGAACGTTCACTGCCTGAGAAATTGATTTATTCATCTGTCCTTCGGTAATATATCCTTC
>CALESU010000055.1 GCA_937914905.1 uncultured bacterium | reverse complement strand
GAAACACGACTGACAATAGCAAGACGTATGTTACGGCGCCCAGTATGATAGAAATGCCAATATGCATCCAGTTTACACCGATACCTCGGGTAAAGTAAACCACCACCCCCATGGCTAAACTTGCAGTTATTGCAGGAACGACATTGCGAACAAAGGAAAATGGCACGATTCGTTTTGCAACCTGCAATATCACCACGAATGTCAGAGAAAGGATGATGAGACTTATGGGAAAACCATATAGGCCAAAATAATGAGTAAGGATGGGGACTAATATCCAAGACATCGTAGTCCAGTAGAGCATAAATTTAAATGTTGTTTTTACTTTTCCCACTGCATTAAACAGATTGGTAAAAGGAGTGGAGTATGACGAAAGG
Organism: uncultured bacterium; assembly: GCA_937914905.1. Classification (GTDB taxonomy): domain Bacteria; phylum Patescibacteriota; class Microgenomatia; order UBA1406; family GWC2-37-13; genus UBA1450. The sequence continues at coordinate 2,973 of CALESU010000055.1, read as the reverse complement.
AAAGCGGAAATCGCAATGAGATAAAACAAAGGGATCGCAGGTTCCCATTTGCTGTATTTTGGAATCAATTGCACAACTTCTGGCATAAGAAGCGCCATTCCCACAAAAATGGGTGCAAGAACGAGAGTTTGATAAAAAATTACCTTATCGAGAAGCACGCTTATTCGGTCTCGCTCCGTTTGAATCCGTGAAAATACCGGAAACATTATTTTTGAAACATTATCCATTACGATCCGGATGGGGGATTCGGCCCACCGTTTTGCCCAGCCAATATATGCCAATCCTTCTAAACCCACCGCTTTCCCCAAGAAAAACAAGATGAGGTCATCCTTGATAAGAGCTAAAAACACATTGGTTTGAAAGGGAACTCCGTATGCAAGGAGTTCTTTTAGACTTTTCTTTGAAATGCCAATTTGAGGTACCCAAAAAGAAAGAGCATACATGAGCACCGTTCCCACAATAGCACGAATGAGTACCGCAATAGTGAATGTCTGTAAACCAAATCCGAGAATGGCAAAAACTGAGATGGCAACATAAAAAATCGTACTCTCCACAATCTGAACAAGTACAATCTTCTGAAATTGAATGGTTCTTTCCAGTTTTATGGAAGGGATTGTTTTGAGGGAAGAGAGAAAAAATGCCACGAGTACCGCCCAATAAAGGTATGTTGCATCCGGAGGGAGGTGATAAAAATTTCGCATCACGGGAGTGAGGAAAAATGCGACTAATAAAATACTTATTACCATGATTTGCTGAATAGTAAAAGTAGTTTTGACATCTTCGTCAGAAACTTCCTTTTTTTGAACGAGTGAAGCCGCCAGTCCGATATCTGAAAAAAAGCTAAGAAAGGGGATTATGGCAAGAGTCAAAACGTATACTCCATAGATCTTAGGAGTTAATACGATTGTCAGGATGAGGTTTGCAACCAATCCCAACAAAGAAGCGTATCCGCTATGAAAAAAGAGACTAAACAAGCTAATGAGAGAATTTTTCTTTAGGTTTTTTTCTTCTGACGCCATATGATGTGATGAAAGGAGTAGACAGTGATAAGTATACCCGTCAGAATCGATATTGCATTTGCAAGAAGTTCCCGAGATGTTTGATGGTATGAAATTGAGATTGTTTCAAACTCTGCAGAAGAAACATCAATAAGTGGCCTGCCCAATGGGTCTAAAGCTTTGGGTTCATACAAGATGTTATTGCGTTTCATGCTCCACCATGGACCCCAATGGATATTTACTGGAATGTTTGGATCAGATTTGGCAAGAAACAGTTTTTCGAAGGGCTTGTTTATGAGGGGAATTACTTCCTGTCCTTTTTCGGTGGTGACAATGGACTCTGAAATACGTCCTGGCTTTGTCTCAAGAGAGCGCCACAGGTCATAATCTACCGTCGACAACACATACTCAGCAACTTTAAATGCAGATTTTTCACGGACATACTGCGAAGATCCGTATAGATTCATGTACTCATTATTTGGAATCATCGTTCCTCCCACAAAAAATTTCTGATTCATAAATAGAACTGTCAAAAGGAGAATAAAGGCACAGAGAGTTTGTAGTTTGCGAGGAAGAAAAGTGAGCGAGAATGCAGACAGAATACTCATTGCAAAAACGCTCAATAAGAGAAATCGCCACGGAAACTGCACAACAGAAAGAAACGGGAGGAACTGCCAGAACGCCTGAGAATAGGAAGTGGTCATGAACAGGGATGTAAAAAAGAGGAGCGCGAAAATGTTGGAAAGATGATAGGTTTTATCCACTATATTTTTGACGATAAGATTTCGGATAGTTAGAACAAATCCGATACAACTCAAGAGAATGAGAAATTTTCCCAGCATGAAGGAAATTCCATCGTCAATACAGCCTTTTGCAGATCCTCCAAATCCCCATGGCGAATACCACCACTGCGAAGGACAGAGAAAATGATCTTTGAACTGGGTACTTTGTGCAATTTCCGTTGCACGAACCAATGACAGTTCTCCATATGCGGGAATAAAAAAATAGCTACTAAGGAGTAATGATGTGATAATCGCGCCCATTGCGAGATATTTTTTCTGACTCAAGGGCACGATAATGAGAAGAGGGATGCTAATGAGAGAAAGTACATTGTGAGAGGTAAGTAGTAGTGAGGTGAAAATGACCGTTACGAACATTCGTTTACGCGTCACCGTCAAGAGGAGGTACAAACTCAATGGGAGAAGCGCGAAAAACCACATTTCTGCAAGATTTGCTCGTACAAATATCTCGACGGCAATATAAGGGGATGTAACATAGAGTACGCTACCTGCGAGACTGATTGCTTTTGAAAAAAATCGTCGCAAAAAAAGATACATGCCAGCGAGTCCCACAAAGAGGGCTAAAAGATAGCTTAGCTCGAGAGCGGAAGGTACTGAAAAACCACTCAGATGCAGTAGGGAAGTGATCCAATATGCTGTCGGCGCATAATAATTAAAAATAGGGTACCCCATTCCAAAAGACATGTTTGGTGCTATGCGAGGAGGAATGTTACCCACTTTCAGATTGAGGGAAAACTCCAAGATACGAGATGCCTGCGTTTCATCATGCCCAGTAAAGGTATGAGAATCAAACGGATTCAAATGAGTTCCTAACGTAAAGGCCATAAAAATACCCACAACGAAGAGCATTCCGTATTCTTTTAAAAATGAGCGTATCATGAAGGCTGTCCGTCGTCTGTCTGCGCGACTGATACAGGAAGCAATTTATAGAGAAGGAGTGCATCTTTACCACTTGGTTTTTCATATGACTCTATAAATTCTACGGGCCAATGCATTGGGACTTCATCCAAATGTGAAAACACCACATATACATCTCTCGTTTCCATTTCAAATTGATTTTCAAGTAATGTGCGCTCATCTAAGGGCCAAAACCCTTTAACTTCTACATTATCTCCTTCGAAATTAAACACTTTTAAAACATCTGCAGCTAAGCCAAAATCTCCTTCTGCCAAAAT
>CALESU010000054.1 GCA_937914905.1 uncultured bacterium | reverse complement strand
ATGGTATTGGATTACAGGTGACAAGAAAAGTAAGATTCAAACAAAACCTCCAAAATATCTCAACCATAATAAATAAAATAACCTCTCTTACACGAGGTTGCAAATAGTAGTTTTCTGTCATAAATTGGTGATTGTATGAGGAAAATCGGTTTGTTCTTTCTTTGATGGGAGTGGGGATGGAACAAGTCCGCTGGACCTCTCCCTGATTGGCGTGATAATCAAGTCTGTCCGTTTGACCTCACCCTGATTGACGTAATGATCGGCATGTCCGCTCAGCCCTCTCCTGAAGGAGAGGGTATTTTTTGGTTGCTGTTCACCCCCTCCGCCTTCGGCACCTCCCCCAAATACGACAATTTATAGTTTGAATGAATCTCGAAGAGCTTTCCATGTCGTATTTGGGGGAGGACGGGTGGGGGTGGTTTTTGAATTCTGATGAGCGCCGTGATCGGCTTGTCCGCTGGACCTCTCCCTGATTGGCGTGATAATCAAGTCTGTCCGTTTGCCCCTCTCCTAAAGGAGAGGGTATTTTTTGGGCTGCTGTTCACCCCCTCCGCCCTGCTTGCCCCCAGAATGGGGGGTAGGGAAAGCTCGGGAGAATTCGTATAATTTGTTTTAAATCCTTACAGAGTTTAGGTGAATGTCATGAAAATTATTGTTGTATTGGTCGTGTTCGCGATTAGCATGTTCTGCGGATTGGTCATCGTTGCTAACGGTGTCCTTGCGGGGAGATATGAGACCCTGTTCCCATACACTGCCAAGTATGTTTGTAGTGCGAGCGAGGAATTGTCCCTTGAAAAGTCTACAAGCACAACGGGTGGTACGGCGGTCATTGATGGAAACGTATATGACACGGGGTTCACACAGAACACACTCTATTGTGTAGATCAAGTCACAGGTAATAAGCGTGATGTGACTCATGAAACCTATGATGAAGTTATAAAACTTCAAACGCGGATCGGATGGTGGGTGACGGTCGGTCTGTTTGTAGTGGTCATGCTTCCCATTCTTGTGTTTTGGTCCGCCATCCTCAGGCGATTTGATCGTCTCATTGGATATAAACCATCGCAATGAGAATAGCTTGATCTGATTAGCATAATAATCGGCATGTCCGCTGGACCTCTCCCTGATTGGCGTGATAATCAAGTCTGTCCGTTTGCCCCTCTCCTAAAGGAGAGGGTATTGTTTTAATTTCTGTTCTGAGGATGGCGCTGAGTTTCCAAGTCAATGTTTGGGTGGTGGGATGGTTTTAGCTCCTCCCCTTCAGGGGAGGCGGGGGAGAGGTAAAATAGCACAATGAACAAAAAACATATCGGAAGCGACTTTGACGATTTCTTGAAAGAACAAGAACTTGACTCGGCAAATATTGTCGCCATCAAGCGCGTCATTGCCTATCAAATTACCGAAGAAATGAAGAAGAAAAAACTGAGCAAGACTCAGATGGCAAGTCGTATGAAGACCAGTCGTGCTGCGTTGGAACGTGTGCTTGACCCGGAGAATGCTTCGATTACGCTATTTACGTTGGAGCGAGCTGCGTCCGCTTTTGGGTAGAAGTTGTCCGT
>CALESU010000053.1 GCA_937914905.1 uncultured bacterium | reverse complement strand
GAATTGCAGAAATGCCATCTTCGTGGCATGGAGAAGCTCTGAAAGCGCAAGCCGTTGCTGCTCGCACCTATGCGTATCGATACAAAACACAAGGGACAGAAATTTGTACCACCGAAGCATGTCAGGTGTTTAGAAAATCAAAGTCTGAAAATCCTCCTGAAGAGTGGAGAAGGGCAGTAGACGATACCAAAGGTCAAGTTCTCGATGGGGTAGTGACTTTCTACTCATCTACCTCCGGGGGATATTTGTCAACAAAAGGTTGGGACACTACAGATGGTGGTGGAGGATCAAGCTTTATTGATAAAGCATATGAAAAATTGGGAGGCTCTCCATGGTTGTATAAGGCGTGGTATACCCAAAGCTACAGCACGAACAGTGATAAGTGTGGGAGGTCAAATCCCTGGCTATCTCCCGAAGAAATGGCAGATATTGTAAACGCCGCTATTGCGCTTAGAAGTGATGGGTTGGATACTTCTCGCATTACTCCTGTGACAACGTCATGCTGGGGTGGAAATCCCTACAGTATGGAAGAGTTGAGAAATCTCGTCTCGGGAAAAGGTGGGGTGTCTTCTGCAAACAGTGTCACAGTCTCGCAAGGAGATGGAGTCACTCACTCAATAACAGTCAATGGAGTCACGGTCAGCGGGGCAGATTTCAAGAAAGCATTCAATCTTCGTGCCCCAGGAAGACTTTCGATTCCTCAAAGTTCATTCTCATTTTTTAACATCGAGCGAAAGTAGCCCCCATCTTTTTTCCACCACCTTCTCAAAAATCACCAGAATCACACTCGATCCTCCGAGTAACACGGTAAAAAACCACCACGGCCCCATGAGTGAATGGATTTTTAAATCAACGAAAAATTTCACGAGGAGAAAGTGAATAAAAAAGAGCGCATACGAATGTTTACTTAAAAATAAAAACACTTTGTGAATATGCGTTCGATATAAGTTAATTCTCTCGAGTAGCATAAATACTCCATACATCGTCAAGATTCCTAAAATACCATAAGACAAATACAAGCTATTGGGAGGATACTTATTTTCCGTCAGTACAAAAGAAAGATCGGTCAAACTCCGCAAATCCCATGAAATAATAAACACAATAAGCGCAATCATCCCTGCTCCAAGAAGCATGCGACCTGTTTTTTCCATGCGTACTATTAAAATACTTGCCCATAAAAAGGCAGTCCACGGAAGCCACATGGTTAGGCGGAAAGAGACTTCCGGAACATAGACTAAAAACAAAAAAGCAACTGAAATGGAGACATATCCCAACATCGCATATAAGATTTTATTTTTCAGATAGAGGAAATGGATAGTGGGAATTAAAACAACAAGATAGGAAAACAAAACTACAAGCCATCCTACATCTCGACCCTCTCCCAACAATATGAGCGATGTAACACTATTTCCCAATTGGGAAGTTGATCTCGTAATCAAAGCTACTCCAATAAAACCAAAAACATAGAGATAGTACGGTAGTAATAAGCGCTTGAAACGTTTGAAAAGCGATGGAAAAGTGAAGGGCTTAATGGCGTTTTGAGAAAAGACCGCGAATGCAGAGCAGTACACAAAAAGGGGGACAATAATATGTGTATAATCCCACACCTTATGAACGAACGGGTCAGAAAGAAAGTAAGCAGTTGCGTGGACCAACACCATGAGGATTACCGCCATGCCCCTCAAGAAATCAATAGCTCCATTTCGGTTCGCATCCATAGTTTTTTAAGTACAATTAACGGTAAGTCAATTTTTAGTATTGTACCATGCAAAACACAGAGAATTCTTTGTCAAATACCCTCTTGATGTGGCCTCTTAAATTCCTTTATGGCCTTCTCCAACTTGTATTTTTCTCAGGACTAGTTGTTGTAAGTTGGTACATATTGCAAACCACTGGATTATTTCCTGCGCGAGTACCGGTAAGTGGGGCTTCTATGCTTCCCACACTTCCTGAAGAAGGGTACGTATCCTTTCGTCGATTCTTTTTTGACGAAAGACTTGAGAAATTTCCCCCCATCAAATCGTATATTTCCATACAAAGAGGAGACATTGTGGTATTTGAAAACCAAGAGACTCATGATGAGTTGGAGAAACAAGACAAAAGCGCAACGGGATTTGTCAAACGAGCTGTGGGAGTAGAAGGAGACCTGGTCGAAATCCGAGACGGATTTGTATATGTGAACGGAGCCCGCGTTGATGAGCCCTACACTCTTAAGCCCCGATCAACATTTGGTGGTGAAAAAATTCATGACTGTTTTGCAGTACGAGTTCCCAAAGACAAACTCTTTGTACTTGGGGATAATCGAAAAGTAAGTATGGACTCTCGTCAAATTGGATTTGTGTCACTTGCTGATGTTCAGTTTGTCATTCCAGAAAGTACGCAAGAAAATGAGTTTGGATCTTTGTGGAGAGATACTTCTCATGATTTTGATTCTCAAAATGAATCTCTTTTTGACGTTGATGCATATTTAAAACTACTCAATGAAAAACGACAAAAACATAAACTCCCCCCTCTTTCTTATGAACCCAAACTTGAGCGCTCAGCAAAACTTCGTGCACAGGTCATGTTGAAATTTAACGAATTTGATTCTGATGGAGAAAAAAGCGGGTACTCCATGAAAGATGCCATGAATGAGGTGGGTTACGCAAATATTGTCTATGGAGAGTTTCCGATGACCGGTTATTACGACGCTCAAGAGCTCTACGATGCGTTTATGGAGCAAAAGGGAGCAATTGACTTCTTGTTGAATCCTGAATACGACGACATCGGCGTTTCAACATTCGTGGGTGAGATGAATGGATGTCCTGCCCAAGTGGTGGTGCAACATTTGGCGGGATATATTCCTGCAAGCTACTCTGCCAAAGAGCGTTCATACTGGCAAGAAGGCTTGGAAAGGCTTCGCGA
>CALESU010000052.1 GCA_937914905.1 uncultured bacterium | reverse complement strand
CGGCGACAGATTCGCTATAGCAGTGCGAGCGACCACGACGATGTGGCCCTAACAAATCCGATTCGTAAAGGGTCGGATTTTGTTTTGATTGAAAGTAATATCTCGAGTAGGCTGCGGATGCTATGGTTACATCCTATAACGCCGTGTCTGCGGATGGTTTTATCGCGCGAATGGACGGGAGTGAAGATTTTATTCCTGATGATGCATGGGATGATTTTTTGAACCTCCTTTCATCCTATGATGCTGTCGTTATGGGGAGAAAGACGTATGAAACGGTACAGATGTATGCAAGCGCCATGGTTGATGCTTTTGAGGCTATTCCAATGAAGCGTATTGTAGTCTCGCGAGATGAAGATTTCGTCCCTAAGATCAGTTACTCTATGATCACGTCTCTTTTTGAAATTCCCACTATTGGGAAAGACATTCTTCTCACGAGCGGTCCAGGTTTAAATACAGCAGTGCTTGAGGCTGGTATTATCGACCGCGTGAAGCTAATGGTCATCTCAGAAAAGATCGGGGAAGGTATGGCGGTTTTTGATGGGCAACCAAAACTTACTTTGGTCTCAACCGAACATATGCCATCCGGTCGAATTATTTCTATGTATAAAATTCAAAAAACCTTATAACTGAGGTGATAGGAAGTGTATGAATACAGTGGCATATTCACTTTTTCTTTGTATTGGTGACGACATTGCTTTCAATGGCAGCATATTTTACATCCCTAACGAAACGTAGAACGGAATGCTATATTTTCCTGACTATGAAACAGGGCACCGACCACTTGATACATGAGGGTCTCGTCGTGAAAAATCTTCCCAAGAAGGGTGGAAAGGCGATGTTTGCGAATCAAGACTTCCAGAAAGGGGAGGTGATGGTAGTGTTCGGTGGTAGAGCGGTAACGCGTGAGACATTAAATAGCATCTCAGAAGCGTTGGGACGTCATGCGCTCCAAATCGGAAAGGAGCTCTTTTTGCTGGAACACGCCTTTGAAGATGGTGAGTGTTTCAATCATTCATGCGATCCCAATCTTGGTGTGCAAGGGCAAATAACTCTTGTGGCTATGCGAGACATTAAGCAGGGCGAAGAGGTTTGCTTTGATTACTCCATGGTAGACATGTCCGATGCGGATGAATTTGTCTGCAGTTGTGGTAGTACGCTCTGTCGAGGTCGGGTGACGGGAGAAGATTGGCGTTTACCTGACCTTCAGAAGAGGTATAAGGGATTCTTTGGTGCTCATGTGCAACGGGCAATAGATGAATCAAATAGAGTTTCCGTATGAAAAATACAGAAAAAGCGTTTCATTGGATTATCGACATTTTGGAAGAGCGTCACATCAGCTATAAGATCTCTGGCGGACTTGCGGCCAGATTGCATGGGGCGCAGCGCGAGCTCGCCGACATTGATATTGAAGTAGCGGATGCAGATGTGGCGAAAATCGCGGATGAGGTAAAGAACTATATTGTTTTTGGGCCAACCCGTTACACAGATGAGAACTGGGATCTTGAACTTATGACGTTGGAGTACGAGGGGCAAGAAATTGATATTGCTGGAATTGGAGCACTTATTTTTGATCAAAACATGAAGGGTTGGGTAGCTTGTCCA
>CALESU010000051.1 GCA_937914905.1 uncultured bacterium | reverse complement strand
CGCTACGTCTTCCGGAGAAGGCCCACGAGTTGCATAAAAATCAAAACGCAACCGCTCAGCAGTGATATTAGAACCTTCTTGTCTTACCGAATCTCCCAAGACATCATGTAGTGCTTGGTGCACAAGGTGCGTGGCTGTATGAAATTTGACTGTTTGTTCAGACTGATCTGCTAAACCTCCCTTAAACTTTCCTTGGGCTGAAGCTCGAGACGCTTCCTTGTGTTTACGAAATTCGGAGTAAAATTGATCTCGATTTATCTCTAAACCTTTTTGACGTAACAATTCTTCCGTAATTTCAAGAGGAAATCCGTAGGTTTGATACAAATCAAACGCAACCTTCCCGTCGACATCTTGGATCTTTTCAATTATTTTTAAACCTCTATCTAAGGATTTCGAAAATCGATCCATTTCATCCGACACCGTTTTCATTACCATCTCTCGTTGAGTAGATCTATCTATCCCTTGTACGCCATCGAACGTAAGTAGTACGCCATGATCGATGATAGAATCAAAATGTCCGAAATGACCTCCCAGAAGCGCATGCATCTTCACCGCTGCTCTTCTCAATAGTCTTCGTAAGATATATCCCTGTTCTTTATTTGAAGGGGTAACGCCATTTACGATAAGAAATACCGCTCCTTTGATGTGATCTGCGATAATGCGCATGGAATATTGATTTGTGGGGTCATCGTACTTTTTGCCCGTTTCTTTTTCTATTTCTTCGATTATATCCGTGTAAACATTCGTCTTAAATACGTCAGGATCATTATTTGCAGCAGTCAGAATCCGTTCCAAACCGCCACCAAAGTCCACATTCATTTTCGGCAATTCTTGAAAACTACCATCTGACTGTTTTTTATACTGCATGAATACAGAGTTTCCAATCTCAAGATATCTTCCGCAGTCGCAGTTCACATGACATGGTTCCTCTTTGAAAGGTGAGTTTTCATGAAGGTGAAGTTCTTCGCCGAAATCATAAAAAATCTCACTATCTGGCCCTCCTGGCTCGCCCGAGGGCATATTATCAGGAGTTCCTGCTCGTGACCACCAATTTTTTCCGGGGCCATACTCTAAAATCCGTGTTCCAAGTTCTGCATTGACTCCATATTTTTGAAAAATCTCTTTGAGTATCGTGACGGATTCAGAATCTGCGGGTAACTGATTTTTTGGGTCACCTGAAAAGACCGTGGCACAAAGTCTTTCGGCAGGCAATCCCATTTCTTCAATAAGGAACTGGTAGATCTGATTTAATTGTTCTCTCTTAAAATAATCTCCCAGTGACCAATTACCCATCATTTCAAATGAGGTAGTGTGGCGATTATCTCCGACCTCTTCAATATCTTGTGCACGGATACACGGTTGAATATTAAATAGGCGAGTTCCCAATGGATGTGTTTTCCCCAGCAAATAGGGGACGAGTTGTTGCATGCCCGACCCGGTAAAGAGAGTAGTTGGGTCGTCTTGAGGAACAAGAGAAATTGCAGAGATTTCGTTATGACCTGATGCGGTAAAAAAGGTACGAAATCGATTTCGTAATTCTTGATGAGTCAGTGACATAGGGTATAATTATAGCAAAGTTTGCACCTTATTCATTTGCGTGACTTTCCCATGATCAGTACCAAACTCACAACTGCTGACGATTCAACCATTCATCCTTTCATTGCGAAGTTGCACATCCCTGCAGAGCATTCTCATAAAGGGCAAAATGGGAGAGTACTCGTTATTGGAGGATCACAACTCTTCCATGCAGCGTCCTTATGGGCCGCAGAGATCGCCACGTATATGGTCGACATGGTGCATTACGCATCAACTCTTGAAAATGAACAAGTTTTTCTTGCTCTGAAAACAAAGTTCCATGATGGAATAGTCGTATCGCAGAAAG
>CALESU010000050.1 GCA_937914905.1 uncultured bacterium | reverse complement strand
ACGACATTGCGTATCTTCGACCAGAAACAGCGGGGGCAATTTTTCTTGAATTTCTCCATGTACTTGAATAAAAAAAAAAAAAAATTCCCTTTGGAATAGCTCAAATTGGAAAAGCATTTAGAAATGAGATAGTTGCAGGAAACTTCATTTTTAGATTGCGTGAGTTTGAACAAATGGAGATTGAGTATTTTTTCAACCCCAAAGCTTCGTGGGAGGATCTATTTGAAGAGTGGTTGACTCTTCAAGAACAATTTGCCCGTTCACTAGGTGCTAAGGAAAAAGACTTGCGAAGATATGAACATCCAAAAGAGAAGCTCTCTCATTATTCACGAAAAACAATAGATATTGAATATCAATTCCCCTTTGGATTCAAAGAATTGTTTGGACTTGCACATCGTTTCGACTTTGATCTTACGCAACATACCAAGCACTCCGGAAAGACATTGGACTACTTTGACAATGCAACCAATGAGCGTTATGTTCCCCATGCTCTCGAACCAACGTTTGGCTTGGATCGATCTGTGCTTGTGGCACTTTGCTCTGCGTACGCAGAAGAAAAACTTGAAAATGGAGAGGAACGCGTAGTTCTCAAACTTCCGCCGTACCTAGCACCTGTGAAAGTGGCAGTATTTCCTCTCGTCAAAAACAAACCAGAATTAGTAGGAGTGGCTCGGGATATTTTTCAATCACTGCGAAGTGAGTTTGTGTGTGAGTTTGACGATCATGGAAATGTAGGTAAGCGGTATCGTCGACAGGATGAGATTGGAACTCCTTTTTGTGTGACCGTTGACTATGAATCACTTTCCTCGCATACTGTAACTGTGCGCAACAGAGATTCGATGCAGCAAGAACGAGTATCTATAGATTCACTTCGTTCGTATCTCCATCCTCTTTTGCAAACTACGTTATAATTTCACTTTCCTCTATGAAACTATTACCAAAACACTTGTATATTATCGGCGGAGTTATCGGCGTTATTCTCCTATTTGTTATTGGCTTTCTTGTTACAAAATCACAAGGCGACAAGCCCGTTGCAGAAGAACAAGAATCTGTATTTGAAGAGCCGGCAGAAGAAGTCCCTCCTGTATCGACTTCAGTGAAAGCAAGCATAAAAGGTCGTACTGAAGCTGAAATTTCCATTGTTGGCATACCCGAAGGAACGGAAGATATTGAATACGAACTTTCTTATAATACCAAAAGTGGAAGTATTGAAGGAGTTTTTGGCACGATGAAACCAGAGGGAAGTGGCTCTACAGCAACTGCAGAAGTCACCTTTGGTACCTGTTCCTCAGGGGTGTGTCGCTATCACGAAATAGATGGTGCAGTAAATGGCACATTTATATTCTCAGGAAGTTATGGGAAGCAAATGCTCGAGCAAGAATTTGATTTATAAGTTTCATGTACAATAAAAGGAGGTGAATAATACCAATGCCAAATATCAAATCAGCAATCAAAAAGACCAAACAGGATGTCGGACGAACAGTACGAAATAACAGCTATCGAAGCAAGGTGGCGGGAGTTTTGAGATCTGCAAATACAGGAGTAACAAAGAAAAAAGAAGCATTTCTTGAATCCGCATACTCATCCATAGATAAAGCTGCGAAAAAGAATGTCATACACAAAAATAAAGCTGCACGTTTGAAAGGGAGAGTTAGTAGATTGATCGCCAAAAAAGCATGAGATACCTGATCAACCTATTTCCTGAGCCTGACAAAAC
>CALESU010000049.1 GCA_937914905.1 uncultured bacterium | reverse complement strand
TTAACCTTCCTCAAGGTGTACGAACGTTTAAATTCAAATATTTGGCAATATTATTAGGCTTAATCCTTGCGAGTATTTTATTGTATGTTGTATTCCATTTGTATCGCAATTTTTCTTCTCTTAACAAACCTCGTTCGACTCAGTCTTCCCCAAAAATTCTCCCCTTTAGCGGTTCATTGATTGATTCAAAAGGGACACCTATCGACTATGCAGTTGACGTTACGTTCAATCTGTATGCAGATCAATTATCTGCTGACTCTCTTTATAAAGGCGTTTGTGCTGGAGAGTATGCCATCATGCCCGATTATCAAGGATCATTTACCATTTCTCTTGGAAAAGATTGTGACATGACCCCTATCTCGGAAAATCTTTTTGTTGATTTCCCCGTTATGTATTTGGGGGTAACTATTGCCGGCGGAGAAGAGTTAACTCCACGCTACTTAATTAATACATATACATACTTAAATCCTCAAATCGAACAGGGCAGTCCCGACATGAATTTACTGTTCGACATAGATGTACAAAATAACGAATTTAAACTGAAAGGGGATGACCCAAAAATACGATCCCTGGATAGCACATTGTCTTTGGAAGGTGAATCCCTTCTTTTGCAATCCACAGGAGTTGATAACGGCGATATTTGGATTCAACCAAGTGTGAATAATGCAACCGTATTTCCGATAGGGCATGTGGGGATTGGGATTTTCAAACCAGAACAGAAGCTGGTCGTAGCTGGGGCGGAACCTTTTTCATCTTTGGTTTCTTTTTTGAATACGGCAGATACGTCAACTGATCAGCCCCATTTGCTCGACCTCAAGTTGGGTGTTCCCGGAACTTCTTCCCAAGGAACATTTGTTCGTTTTTATGCCGAGTCAACGATGGAAAGCTCCGGGACTCAGGTGGGAAGCATAAAGCTGAATAAAGGGGGAGTAGTTTATGAGACAAAAGGAGCTGATTTTGCTGAGTATTTTGAAACAGATCAGGTATGGCCAGCAGGGACAGTTATGAGCGTTTCTCAGAGAGGGATAAGTAATGCCCGCGTAAATGAACCCGTTGTAGGTGTTGTTTCTCTCGGCGCTGGCTTTGTGGGGAATTCAACGGAAGGACAGACAGACAAAAACGTCTTGATAGGTTTGGTAGGTCAAGTGGATGTATTTGTCTCCACAGAAAAAGGTAAGATTAAGGTAGGGGACTTGCTGGAAGTGGGAACAATTCCAGGGTTTGGAGTCAAGGGGGGAATGTCACAATCGAGCATAGGCTATGTTTTTACCAATCCTCAAGATGTTCAATTTTCAAACGCCTTGTGCCCTCATGCGTTTCGTGGGCTATTTGACCCGTCAGGAAAACAAATTCTTTGTGGGACTGTCCCAGTACTCCTTCAAGGGAAGTAATCTACAAATATCTTTATTTATCTTGTCAGAATACGATAAAATTTGAATTTTGATATCACCGTTGACAATGAAATAAAAACTCTCTACAATCTTTAAATATGAGTACCCAGTCCAAAATTATTAACCAAATCATGCAATTCGCGGTCTATGGAATTGTATTTCTGTTTCCTCTTTTCTTCTTGCCTGTGACGAGAGATTTTCTTGTCTACAGCAAATATTATTTCCTCACATTTGCCATGCTCGGAATGTTGTTCCTGGCATTTGGTAAATTTGTACTTCTGCGCAAATTTGTGTGGATACATAATTCAGCAACACAGTCGATGCTGCTTATCGTATTGTCATACATTCTTTCGGTTGCGCTTATGTCACCAAATAAGCTCCAAGCAGTATTTAATCCATCTTTCGGCTTGGTAACTATTTGTCTATTCGCAATATTTTATTTTTATGCATCTCACGCCTTTACAAAGGCAAGATTTGCACCCGTTTTGATCCTGGGTGTTTCAGGAGCATTGGTTTCCATTCTCACCTTGATCATTATGGTGAATCCATTCCAAAGTGTCACACTTCCGGTATATTGGTCTTTCCTTTCTAGTACCGTTTTTAATCCCATAGGCACATCTGTTCAATTCCTTGCATATATTGTGTTTGTGCTTGTTGGATTGGGTCTTTACCTCAACAGAATGCACCAGAAACGTCATTCAAAAGATGAATATAATAGAGCAGTGATGACGGTGATGGGTGTTGTTGGACTATTCACTTTGCTAGCCGGACTATTTCATACATTCGTTCTTGTCCAACAAATAATGACTCAAGGGGCACAAATACTACTTGCTCCCTTTTCAATGTCATGGTTCGCAGCGGTTGAGGTATTGAAAAGTCCCATGACCGCGCTGTTTGGAGTAGGAGTTGATAATTTCGGCTCCATATTCAGTCAGGTTCGTACGGCCGAATACAACCTTAGTCCCTTATGGCAAGTAAACTCATTTGCTTCTTCTCGATCAGCGTTACTGCATGTGTTTACTGAATTAGGGGCATTAGGAGTTGTAGGATATACTCTGTTAATATCTTTGTTCATCAAAAAGATAAAAGAAGTAAAAGTGGAAACAGCGGGTATGTTTATTGTCTCACTCGTTATACTTGCTTTACTTCCTCCATCACTCGTTACATACTTCTTGTTTTTCGTAAGCATCGCCTTGATGACTGCCGATTTACAGCAGAAAACAACACAAGACGAATATATCATTGACCTATCTGGACTTCTCCCGATATATATCGGAGTTGTTGTTCTAACCCTCCTCGTATTGGGTGGAACTTCATTTTTCCTAGGGAGACAGTTTATGTCGGAGTATTACTTCAAGCTATCGTTAGACTCTGTTGCAGATAATAGTCTTCAAAAGCTGTATGAAAATCAGGTTAAAGCGATCCAGCTGAACGAAACAAATGAAGAGTTCAGACGTCAGTTTGCACAAACGAACCTGATCGTGGCAAACAACATCGCGGCAAAAGATCCAGCTCAGATTACTGATGCTGATAGACAAACCATTGCGCAAGCAATTCAGTCTTCTATCGAGCAAGCAAAAGCTGCAGTCGCATTAAATCCTGGAAAAGTTACCAACTGGGAAACACTTGCCGCAGTTTATAGACAGATCGTGAATGTTGCAGAAAATGCACCAGTATGGGCCGTTTCTGCCTATCAGCAAGCGATCGTTCTTGATCCTCGTAACCCAGTCCTCAGACTTGATCTAGGAGGAATCTTCTACTTGTTCCAAAACTATGACGAAGCTCAAAGAATGTTCGAACAAGCAGTTTCACTCAAGCCTGATTGGGCAAATGCAAATTATAACCTTGCATGGACTTACTATCAAAAAGGTCTGTATGGTTCAGCAGTAGATCAAATGCAAGTCGTCGTCGGACTTATTGATCCTGCGAAACAGCCTGAAGATTATAAGTCAGCTCAAAAAAATCTTGACGAGTTCAAGGTAAAGTTTCAAGAAGAGCTTGCAAAACTTGCTGAGCAGCAAGGACAACAGCCAGAAGTGGTTGCTCCTGCAAACAGTGAGTTGAATTTGCCAACCCCTCCTCAGCCACAACTTGAGGAGAAGATCGAATTACCTCAAAATGCTTCACCTGAAGCTGCGGTAAGACGATAATAGATAAGAACATCCGTCTGAGGCGCCCATACAACATATGTACGGGCGCCTCATTTTTTTTGGCTCAATACTCAGCACACATATCTACCAGGAGATTGAAGAGTATGGAATTGTGTCTAGACTCTCTACCACGAGCACGAGCCAAGACAAAAGAGGGAATAGAAGCCACGAAAACACAAATCCACTTTCCCAATGCACGAGTCCTATACCAATGCTCAATGCGCTCAGTATCATGATGGGGATGATGGTCCATGAAATGAGTATGTTCGCAAGGGGAGCCACGAGAGATATTTGTCGAAAGTACCAAAATATCAAGGGCAGGGTAAATAATTGAGCGGAAATTGATATGCGGAGTTCTTCATAGAGGTATTTCATTACATTATTATTTGATATGTCCGTGGAGAGTAAGGAGGAAGACGATGCTAGATGGGAGGAGTTCATTTCATGTTGTTTTTCTGGAGGCGTTGATCCGAACAATATGATTCCTAAGGTTGCGCCAAAGGAAAGTTGAAACGAAATGCTTTGGATCCAGTCGGGTCGGACCAACACCATGACGATTCCTCCGAGTACCAAACACCAAAGAGCAACGGTTTTCCTTCCTAATAACAAACCAACAAGTGCAATAGTTCCCATAATGCTCGCTCGTACGACTGGCGGCTCTACTCCCACGAACAAAACAAACACCACGATGATGAAAATGGTTCCCAGAGACGCTCTTCGCCTCCCAACTAATGGTACAAGTACTGAAAGAGACATGTTAGCCAGGATCGCGATATTTTGGCCCGATAGCACCACTATATGAATCAGTCCCACGTGCTTGAGTTGAGTATAAAATACATCGGAAACAAAAAGCTGTCGCCCGAGTAAAATCCCATTGACAAGGGATGCGTAGGGTTCGTGAAAATATGACCGTACCAATGCCGTGAGGGTATCCATAAGGACTTTTTAAGGCGCTACCATTTCCTGAATTTTATCCCACAATGATGCGTTGATTACCTTTTTAGAAACGAGTTCGTCAGCGCTTTCATATGGCCTATTGTCAATAATTTTTTGAGCAGTCACAGGGCCAACTCCAGGAAGCATATCCAGCTCCTCCACGGATGCAGTGTTGAGTGAAAGTGCCGAGGTGGATTGAACTGGACTGATTGAGCTATTTTTCTTTGTTTCCACAGCTCGTGGTTCGAGGTACTCGAGCAGTTTTGGCTCTTCCACAAAAATCCCTTGTGAGATGTCCCAAATAGAGGGGATATGAATTTTTTCTTGATCAAAAATATAGGTAGACATATTAAAATTCCGTTCCACAAACAATACATCTGCTTGATACGAAAGCCCACCAGCCATTTTAATCATGTCCACGATACGTGCTCCTGGACTTGCATAATACACGTCAGGACTATTTACCGCTCCCGAGACGTCTACCGCAAGCAATAGAGGAGATTGAGTAGGTTTTTGTTTTAATACTTTCTGAACAGCCATGTCTTCGAGCGGTGTTTCTTGAGTACGAATCGAATTAGCCCGTGGGGGCGCTGTTAGAAGAGATGCGCCTGCAATAAAACCAGCGAGACTAATGAGAATAATTTCAATACGATACCGGCTCAGCTGAGAAGAATAAACATCGATATACCGTGATTTAATGTTGTGTAAGAACTCATGTAAGTTCATGAAGTCATCTTATCACACAGAAGCTACTTTTTGACCCGTTTTACGTATTTGATAAGTAAAAGTCCGAGAGCCGAGATACAAATTGCACCAAGCACCACCTGCGTGCCGGGCGTGATCGCCCGCGACAGTGCCATGATC
>CALESU010000048.1 GCA_937914905.1 uncultured bacterium | reverse complement strand
TTCATTGTCATACCAACCAAAGATCTTTACGAATGTGCCATCAAGAACATTGGTGTAGTTGGGGTCAAAGATGCTTGAAAACGAAGATCCGATAATGTCAGAAGACACAATCACATCCTCTGTATATCCGAGAATTCCCTTCATTTCTTGTTCGGAATATCGTTTAAAAAGTGAGTTAATTTCTTCGATGGAGGTTGGTCGATCCACAAGTGCTGTGATATCTACAAATGATCCAGTGGGCACGGGAACACGGATTGCAATCCCATCCATTTTTCCTTTAAGTTCAGGAATTACTTGTCCGACTGCTTTTGCGGCACCGGTTGTCGAAGGGATAATATTAAGTGCTGCAGCTCGAGATCGTTCTTCGGTTTTTCCTGCATCGTCCAAAAGAGATTGAGTTTGAGTATATGCATGAGCGGTTGTTAAGTAACCAAGCTTAACTCCCAACTCCTTTGACAACACTTTAAAGAGAGGCGCGGCGCAGTTTGTGGTGCATGAGGCATTCGAAACAATGGTTTCTTCTTTAAGATTCACCACATCATCATTTACTCCCAAAACGACATGGGTTGTTTCATGGTCTTTGGCAGGTGCGGTCAAAATGACTTTTCGAACCGATCCTCGAATATGTGCTTGAAGTTGTTCTTTTTTGACGAAAGCTCCCGTTGCATCCATGACCATTTCAACACCCGTTTGTTCCCAGGGGATAGAGGTTGGGTCAGGGGATTGGGAAGTGGTGACAAGTCTTCCGTCAATTTCAATGCCGTTTTCCACTACTTTTACTGTTTTTCCAAATGTTCGGTACACTGAGTCATATTTCAATAAATATGCGAGCATCTCGTTTGAGGTTTTCCGGGTATTGATATGAGTGATTTCGTACGTATCTCGCATAGAAGCAATACGAGTTACGGCACGTCCAATTCTTCCAAATCCATTCAATCCAAGTTTAATTTTTCCCATACTTTATATATTCATAAATATTAATAATCTTATTTTTTTCTATTTATTCACCTCTGTATATCTTGATGGCCTCTTCTACGCTCTTGTTTTCCACTGTGATTCCAAAGATGGCATTTGCAAACCGAACTGCTTCATCAAGCGGTCTCTGATGAATATTTCTCCCCGTTGCATTTCCCGATGTTTTTCCGATGTGGATCTGTCCGTGCAGTTCCGCTAAGAAATCTTCTGCTTTTTTGGAAGAACCACCCGCACAAACGACTTGGGTTCGGCCCGCTGCTGTCGTTGCTTCAACAAGAAGGGAAGGATCTGCAACCCCATCTCTTTTTGGAGCATTTACTTTGACAAAGTCTGCGCCTAAGCATGCAATTGTGCCCGTTGCACCTGCTATTAAGTGGGGATCCGATTCATCTTTTACCGCTTCTCCCCGAGGATAACACCAAATAACAGAAAGAAGGCCAAATTGGTGTGCATCGTAAATCAATTGCGCTGCTTCTGTGAGCATTTCTCCTTCAAATTCGCTTCCTAAATAAATAGTGTATCCAATTCCTGCGATTTTGAATCCATTTCGGTCACGAAGTTCGGCAACTTGAGAAACGTCATACAGTGCTGAGCTTACGGGATCAGATTGAGAGGTTTTGACAAGGTGTGTTTTCGAATTCATTTTGACGAGATAGGGAACCTCGGGATAGTCTTTTCCGTAGCGTGCAATAAGTCCCAGCTGAGAGGCAAACACGCCAATTTTTGCACGGGATGCGATGCGAAACATATGCTCCGGATCATTGTCTTCAGGAGCTACACCTTCGCCATGGAAATCATCATTCAAGTGCTCGATTTTTTGATCACCGGCAAAAAGCATCAGTCTTCCTGTGCCATGGGTGACAAGCTCATAGTTATGTTCATAGGTGGTAATTTGATCGGTAGGTACGTCTGCGGGTGTACGAATAGTCATAAAATAAATGAGAAGAAATTACTAATGTACTCATATATCATCATACAGTTGTAAATACTATTGTCAATATGGTGCGTGGTGCTGTATCATGTGAGCACACTATGGAAGACTGTGTTTTTTGTCGAATTGTTTCGAAACAACTACCTGCAAATATTTTGTACGAAGATGAAAGATATATCGCGCTCATGGATGTATTCCCCCGCGTAAAAGGTCACACGCTTGTTATTCCCAAAATTCACTATCGATGGACCTATGACGTTCCTCAATTTGGTGAATACTGGGAAGTGGCAAAAAAAATCGCACTTGTCATTCAGGCAGATCTGGAAGCTACATACACGAGCTTTCTGACCGTAGGGGAGGAAGTGCCTCATGCTCATATTCATATTCTTCCTCAATCGGGAGATCGTTTGGGAGGCGTCGCATTTAAACCAATCATCGAAATGACTCCAGGAGAGATTTCTAAACTTGCTGACCGGATCAAAGCAACCCTTTCTCAGACATGAACCTACGTGAACTCGTATGCAACCTCCTTGAGCATGTTCCGCCCGGAAAAGTGACTACGTATGGAGATGTGGGTAAAGCACTGGGTACGAAAGGGTATCGGGCAATTGGGCAAATTCTGCATCGCAATCCTGATTGGCCTCGCATTCCGTGTCATCGAGTTGTGCAAAAAGACGGATCATTAGCCCCCAATTATGGCATGGGTGGGCCTTCCATTCATTTGAAACGGCTCAAAGCAGAACATGTTTCTTTTATCGAGGGAAAGGTGAATATGGAAAAGCATAAAATACCCCTGACTGAACTGAAAGAATTAGTTCACCTTCTCGACGCCGATACTCACCTTGTTTGACCGATAATCTGCGATCACCGTATCTCCTTTTTTAACTTTTTGCTCAATCATCTGAAGTGCAACCTCATCCATAATGAGCTCGTCGATCACTCGTTTGAGGGGTCGGGCTCCATAGATCGGATCAAACCCTACCGAAAGAAGATGGTCTTTTAGTTTTTCGGTAAGTTTTATGCCAATATCATGCTCATTCAGTCTTTTTTCAATTGACTTGATCTGTATGTCTATAATGGTTTTCATCACTTCTTTTGAAAGGGGATTAAATACCACAATAGAGTCCAAGCGATTGATAAACTCGGGTTTGAAAAAGGTCTTCACGCGCTCCATGATTTTTGCATCACGCGTTTCTTTATTCTCCTCTTCTTGGTATAAATCACTCCCAATA
>CALESU010000047.1 GCA_937914905.1 uncultured bacterium | reverse complement strand
CATAATTTTTCTCTTCCTGAAATTCTCTTGGAATACTGATTATATGTGGGCCCTCGGCGCATTCCAATTTTTTAGCAGTCCATCTCTCTTTATTCTCAAAGCCGCGGGTCTCGTTGAAAACTCTTTCTGGCCTTGGATCTAGGCGTAGGTCATGCTCAGGGCAAAGTGGAATCGGAACTCTAGTACCCGTTTGAAGAGTTGAAACCCACCATTTGATCCCATCTATGCGAACTATTTTTTGTTCTTGTGTCATTTGTGACCCCAACGGGGTTCGAACCCGTGTTTCCAGGATGAGAACCTGGTGTCCTAGGCCACTAGACTATGGGGCCGGTCACACTCAAGAGAAACGGTTTGACAACGTGCTAAAACTCAGGTATCATTCTATCATTCCTCCGCGTCACAAGCAACAGCTTACGTTTAAAAGTGCCAGAGGATTTTTGTATGAAGAATGTAAAAATACCGTTTACTCCAGAGGGATATAAGAGCCTCCAGGAAGAGTTGGAACTCTTGGTTAAAACGAAGCGTCCTGCTGGGGTTATCCGCTTGGGAAAAGCTCGCTTGATGGGAGACCTCTCTGAAAATAGTGAATATGTGGCGGCAAAAGAAGATCTTTCGTATATTGAAGGACGGGTAAAAGAGATTGAAGAGCTCATTCGAAGAGCAGAAGTAATTGAACCCAAAAACAATTCAGGAATCGTGATTGGTGTGGATGTCACCGTGGAAAAAGAAGGAACTGCAGAAACGTACTCAATTGTCGGCGAGTTTGAAGCAGATCCTATGCAAAAGAAATTATCTTCGACATCCCCCATTGGAAAAGCCTTGATGGGCAAGAAAGTGGGAGATGTAGTCAATATTGAAGTCCCCGCAGGCACCATCCACTATAAAATCACCAAGATACAAAAATGAGCAACAACGCTCCCTCAAGTGACCTCATCGGCCAACGAACCCAACGAATTCAAAACAGAGACAAACTCAAAGAGTTAGGCGTTAATCCGTACCCTTCTCAATCTCGCAAAGATATTCCAAATGCGAACGTTTCCCTCCACTTTGACGAGTATGAAGGAAAAGAACTCTCTCTTACCGGAAGACTGATTGCCATTCGTGAACACGGCAAGCTCATTTTTGGAGATGTAAAAGATACTTCAGGAACAGTGCAAATCGCCATCAAACAAGATGAGCTTAAGCCTGATCTTGCTTCAGGGTTCTTGGGTTGGAATGAACTGAAATATATTGATGAAGGAGATTTTGTGGAGGTAAAAGGAACTGTTGGGAAAACGCAACAAGGTGAGATTACGTTGTTCGTCCAAACAGTTCGATTGCTCGCAAAATCCATCCGCCCCTTGCCACAAACATTTGATGACAAAGAGCTCCAATTTAGAAGAAGATATATTGATTTAGTGATAAATGAAGAGCGAAAAGCTCGGTTTGAACGAAAATCACAATTTTGGAACATAAGCCGAGAGTTCATGCAAAAGCATGGATTTATAGAGGTGGAAACTCCGGTGCTAGAGCATGTCACGGGAGGCGCAGATGCCCGCCCCTTTATCACCCATCACAATACGTTAGACCAGGAATTTTACCTGCGCATTTCGACAGAACTGTATCAAAAAAGACTGATTGGTGGAGGATTTGAAAAGATTTATACCATTGGGCCAAACTTCAGAAATGAAGGTTCTTCGGACGAGCATTTGCAAGAATTTTATCAGCTCGAATGGTACCTTGCGTATGCCGATTACCGAGACAACATGAAGCTTGTCTCGGATTTATTTCGAGAGCTTGCGCAAAAGATTTACGGGAAAACCTCATTCACAACCCGAGGTCATACATTTGACCTTGCAGAGGAGTGGAAAGAGATCGACTATAAAGAAGTCATTAAAGAAAAACTGGGAATTGATATATTTGCAGATACCGATGATGCGATGCTTGCAAAACTCAAAGAAAAAGGTGTGGAACTAACAGGCGCTATCAATAGAAATCGTTTAATTGACAATTTGTGGAAAGTAATCCGCAAAGAAATTTCAGGACCTGCATTTTTGGTGAATGAACCTGCGTTTATGTCTCCCCTGG
>CALESU010000046.1 GCA_937914905.1 uncultured bacterium | reverse complement strand
GGTCAGATATCCATTTTCTTCAACTCTTACATATACGGTTGTTGCAAATCCCGCAAGTGCTTCATCTACGCCGTTATCTATGATTTCTCTGAGGGACTCATTGACTCCTTGTTGTGACGTGGAGCCGATATACATACCTGGTCGTTTTCGAACTGGATCGAGGCCTTCCAGCACGGTAATTGAGTCTGCTCCGTAGCTTTGATTTGGATCTTGTGCCATAAGTACTTTATTTACAAGTGAGGTAAAAAAAGATTATACCATACAATGGTCTAGGTAATGTGGGGCAAGTTTTTCTCACGTATTTTATGCCCCCTTTATGAGAGTGATTTATACCGAAGTCTCAAGGAATTTGCAACTACAGAAACACTACTTCCTGCCATTGCAAGTCCGGCGAAAATGGGGTTCAAAAGGATTCCTGAAAAAGGATACAGCACTCCTGCGGCAATAGGAATACCAATAACGTTATAGATAAATGCCCAAAATAGATTTTGTTTGACTGTTTTCATGGTTTCTCGAGAAAGAACGATTGCCTTGGTCAATTTATGGAGATCTCCACGCAAGAGCACCATGTCTGCAGATTCGATAGCGACATCAGTTCCCGTTGCCATTGCGATCCCCACATCAGATTGTGCAAGCGCTGGGGAATCATTGATCCCGTCTCCCACCATTGCGATATATCCTCCCTCTTTTTGTAGTGATTCAATATGCGAGGCTTTTTCATGAGGAAGAACGCCCGCGATTATCGTGTCAATCCCAATAAGATTTCCTATATGTTTTGCAGTTCGCTCGTTATCACCGGTGAGCATCACCAATCGGATTCCTTTCTTTTGTAATGCCTCAAGAGATTCGCGAGCACCTTCTTTTATGCTATCACTTACTGCGATCGCCCCCAGAGTTACCTTATTTTTTTTCACGAGAACCACTGTTTTCCCTTGTTCCTGTAGTTTTTGTAACGCTTTGGTGCTGTCGCTTTTATCAGGTTTCGAGATCCTGATTAACGAGCCATTCACGTTCCCCTCTGCGCCAATTCCCGGCAAAATTGTGAAATCGGTCACTTTGTCCATTATTCCATTTTTGTTTTTAAACTCACTCACAATCGCCTGAGCAATGGGGTGTTCTGACTTAGATTCAATACTTGCTGCGAGCTTTAGTAGATGATCGGCACTCATCGCTTTATCGAAAGAGATACAATCAGTGACTCGTGGTGTGCCATTTGTGATAGTTCCGGTTTTATCAAACACGATCGTATTTACTTGATGGAGTAGTTCAATACTTCTTGCGTCTTTGACAAGAATGCCATTTTGTGCTCCTTTTCCAATGCCGACCATTATCGCAGTTGGCGTGGCCAAGCCAAGCGCACATGGACAGGCAATGACGAGAATTGATACAAAGCACACCAGTCCTAAAGAAAGCGCGGAAGTAAATCCAAGGAAATATGTTCCTACAGAAAGCCAAACGATTAAAGTTGTAACCGCTATCGCAAGCACTGTGGGGACAAACACCGCAGAAACTCGGTCAGCCAAGCCTTGGATCGGGGCGCGTGAATCTTGCGCATCTTGGACCATTTTAACGATATGAGCCAGGAGGGTATCTGAACCAACTTTCGTGGCTCGAATAATGAGATATCCATGTGTATTTATCGTGGCACCAATAACTTCATCCCCTATTTTTTTATCTGAAGGAATCGATTCACCCGTTATCATAGATTCGTTTATCGCAGATGCGCCTTCAATAATGATTCCATCCACGGGAATTTTTCCTCCCGGCTTTATGATGATATAGTCCCCTATCACAACTTCTTCAATCGGTATTTCTAGCTCTTTTCCACTCCTTTTCAAGAGGGCAGTTTTTGCCTGCATATTTAACAGAGTTTTTATCGCGTTTCCGGTCATTTTCTTTGATCTTGCTTCAAGGAATTTTCCAAGTTTGATAAAACCGATAACCACAATCACCACATCGAAGTACAAAACCTCTTGAATTTCCAATCGAACGCCAAACTCAGGAAATAACAGCAACATACTGCTATACAAAAACGCAGTTAGCGTACCGATACCAATCAGCGTATCCATCGTTGCAACGCGGTATCTGGCAAATGCACCGACAGCAAAGACAAAAGGACGTCCGATTCCAAACAGAAATACTGCCCCAATCGCAAACATCATTCGATCCATAACCTGCATGGGAATAGGAACATTCGGGACCCCAGAAAGGGTTTGAGAAAGCACGTCCCACATCATGATAAAGAACACGAGAAATGTAATAGGAAGGGAAAATGCAACTTCTGATTGAGCCTGTTCTAATTCGTCATCGTTCTCATTTGCTGTCTTTTTCTGAGGATTATTTGTTTCTGGATTGTCAGATAATTCTTCAATCGAATATCCAAACGGAGATATAGCCTTATTCAATTCAAAAGTAGGGACAGGAGTACCGTCAAAGGTAATCCTTGCTTGATTGTTCGCGACATTGACGTTGCAAGAAGACACTCCCTTGAGTTCTTCTAAAGTCTGGGTAATGATATGGCTACAGCTTGCGCAGTGCATACCTTTGACCGAATATCGTAGTTCTCTCATATGATTAAGAATTTATTTCGTAATGCCATACCAGGTAACTCTCCATTCGCGAAGCATTGTCATACTATTTTTCAAAAATGCCTCAACGGCATCCGCATTATCTACCACTTCACTACGCGATGTTTTCAAGCGAACCTCTTGAGTCATGACAATTCCATCTTCGTGGTGTGCGATCAGTGCATTGAGTATTCGTAAGTCAAACGTTTTGTTCGGAGAGCCAAATTGGGGAACTTTTGGATCAGATACTGTACGCATGTCGTTATACCATTCTTTCTTCCACGTATACAGTTCTTCGATCAGTTTGGGTTCATTGGTTAATATATCGACTGCGAGCTTTTGTATTTCTGGCCGTGAACTTTGTTGAGCTTGTTCGGCAATAAGCATTGCACTTCGATGATGTGAGATCATAGCATTTAAATAGCGCTGATCTACCCACACATCCGCAACTCCTAACCCCATGGTATTTTTTTGAAACATTGATTGGCGGTATTCAGGACTCAACGAATAACCGATTCCGATCCCCAGCACCAATGCGATAATGATTAGTGATGTAC
This sequence comes from uncultured bacterium, assembly GCA_937914905.1. GTDB lineage: Bacteria > Patescibacteriota > Microgenomatia > UBA1406 > GWC2-37-13 > UBA1450. The sequence goes on along the minus strand of CALESU010000046.1, from coordinate 7,436 downwards.
CCAGTGCGTTCTGTGTTTTTGTCATGAAGGTATTAAGAATGTGATAATTTATAAATCTTGATGAGTTCTTCAATGGTTTGATCCTTATTTGTTTTGAGTCTATCCGCAAGACAATGGGATAAATGTCCGCGTAATAGTTCGATTCTTGCGGCATGAACCATTCCGAGTACTGAATCAACTTGCTGGATGATCTCGGGACAGTACACATCTGTCTCTATCATGGTTTGAATTTTTTCTATTGTCCCCGAAGCTTGTTTGATAAGTCGCTTTGCCTTTTGTTTGTCAGGTGTCATAAATGGGAATTGATTAATAACCTCCCCCCTAGGTATAAGGGTAACGAATGAATATGAAGATGTCAAGCCATAAAAAAACCCCGCCTTACTGGCGGGGTAGTGGTCATGCTGAATCTATTTCAGCAATCTCGTGCTTTTGGGACAAATTCCTGAAACACGTTCAGGATGACCGCGATAGAGATTTATTCAATCCCTATCGTGATCATTTGAGTTCAACCTTTGCTCCTGCTGCTTCAAGTTTTGCTTTTGCTGCTTCTGCTTCATCTTTCTTGACTCCAGTGAGAAGTTCGGCTGGGGTAGTTTCAACAAGTTTTTTAGCGTCCATGAGTCCGAGGTCTTGTCGGATCTCTCGTACTGCTTTGATGACTGCGAGTTTTTGATCTCCAGATGCGGTAACGACTACATTAAATGCAGTCTTTTCTTCAGCTGGTGCTGCGTCAGCTGCTGCTGGTGCTGCTCCTGCTGCCATCATAGGCATTGCGGATACGCCAAATTTTTCCTCCAAATATTTTGCAAGATCAGCCATTTCAAGAACGGTAAGTCCTTCGATTGCTGTTGCGATCTTTTGAAGTTTGTCATTGAGAGTTGCTTCTGTTTTTTCTTCTGCCATAGTAATATTCACCTCCTTGGTGTGTTGATCGATATCTTAATTATGATTGCGATTTTGCATTCAGTACGTATACAAGTTTCTGCATGGGAGATTTCATCGCCATAACAGCGCGTGTTGTGGGATTTTTCATAGATCCAAGCATTTTTGCGACAAGTTGATCTTTTCCGGGAAGTGTTGCAAGTCTTGCAAGACCTCGAGCGTCATACAGAACTTGATCTAACAGTCCAAATTTGAATTTAAACGTTTCAATCTCTTTGGTTGTGTTAAAGTAACTCTTCAAAGCTTCTACCCAATCTCCTTTAAACATGAGGACAGCTGAGCGTTCTTTGAGGGGAAGATGTGCTTTTACTTCACGAAGCTGTGCTTCTTTTTGAGAAAGCTGGTGCATTGCTTTTTCAAACAGTGTATTTTTCACCACTTGAAACTTGGCATCTTTTTTCTTAAGACCTTTTCGTAAAGACTCCAATGTTTGGTGACTTGTTTTCTCGAATTGCACGAGAACGAAGTTTTGGGTTGTTTTAATTGTGTCAAATAAACTCGACACAATCGAGGTTTTTTTAGTTTGCATGACTTGTCAACACTTGTCTGAAACGGCTCGTTTTTTTCAGACTACCTGAGGATTTACTATAAATCTCGTCTCGAGATTTATGACCGCAGGTCTTGGTGATTGATAATCGCCGAATTCACATTGTACCATCGTCACAAAGATCTTGCAAGGGAACGACCATATTATTAGGCTTCTCCCAAGAGTTCTTTTAACGATTTGGTATTCTTTTCTTTCAATCCAAAGCGCTTTTCTTTCTTTTTCGCAAGGATTGCAACGTATTTTTTGGCGTCTTGTTCTTTCTTCAAGAATTTGTCTACCGTTCCCTTCGTGTCTAAGAATCGTTGTTCTCCGGTGTAAAATGGATGACACGAGGAACATACCTCAACATTGATTGACGATTTAGTAGATCCGGTGGTAAATGTTTTTCCGCACGAACACTGGACGATGACGTCTTCATTGAATGCGGGATGAATTTTGGCTTGCATAAGAAAGATATTATAACAGGAAGTATTTTGTTTTGGAAGATGAATTGAAAGAATGATGGGGAGCGCAGGCCGGAAGGGCCGGTCTGCGCTCCCCAAGGGTCGACGTGGGTTCTACCGGATTACCGGTAGACTCCACGCCAACCCGAAGGCGATCAAGCCTTCTGCTACGAGCAGAAGGCTGACCGCCTGCATCCCCCCGGTCGCCACCATGGCGACCGAGAGGATCAGGGCTCCAACAAGGGCGAGTCTACCTCGCCCGGTCGGATCATTTGTCATTTTTTCCTCCTTTCCCCCTTTGCGGGGGGGTGAAAAATGACACTATTGAGTATACCAGAAAATATACTATAGGTCAAGTACGTTTTTCTCTGAAGAAAATCACTTCATTTCAGCTCTCATCGTCTCAAAGACCTTATCCCATTTTCCCTGATAGATGATATCTTCCAGGTTATGGAAGCTTTTGTTGACGCGGTGATCCGTGAGTCTGCTCTGGGGAAAGTTATAGGTCCGGATTTTTTCTGCTCGCTCCCCCATCCCGATATCTTTGACGTAGGAAAATACTAAGCCTTTCTTTTTTTCCTCTTCCAGTTGGTACAGTTTTCCTGCAAGAAGTTCTAGAGCTATCTGCCGATTTGCCTGTTGTGTGCGCTCACGGCTTGAAGTGACGATAACCCCCGATGGTTTGTGGGTGAGGCGAACTGCTGAGGCAACCTTATTTACATTTTGTCCCCCATGTCCTCCTGCACGGAAAAATTGCCAATCAAGATCTCCCTGATTCACACTCACTTCACTCTGTGAGATTTGAGGAGTAACGATAATTACTGCGGTAGACGTATGGATCCTTCCGCGCTTCTCAGTAGTAGGAATTCGTTGGACGCGGTGCACTCCCGTTTCATATTTGAATAAATGGTATGCCTGCGGTCCTTGGATTCTGATGATATTTTCTTCGAGATACTGTGCTTTTAGCCCCATGCGCTCCGCAAACTTAGCGTATGAAATGAGCATATCACGTCCCCAGATTTTTGATTCATCTCCTCCTGCGCCTTGTGCGGCTTCGATGATGACGATGTTTGCGTTGATATTCACATTACAGATTGAATTATCGACTCAGTCAAGTCTCGTGGCATCAGCCTCTTCTCCTCTCCTGTTTTCATATTTTTGAGCAGTACTTCACCCGTTTTGCTTTCGTCAGGACCAATCACGATAACATAGGGAATTTTTTTGTCATCGGCATATTTTAGTTGCTTTCCCAGTTTGTCATATGCCGGATATACTTCGACAGCAATTCCTTTCTCGCGAGCAATCCGTGCGACTTCAAGTGATTGTTCTTGCAAAGAAGCGTCAAAAATGGTTACCAGTACCCGTGCAGTTGAACTCATTTCTGGAAGTAAACCCAACGTTTCAAGAGCTTCGACCGTGCGATCAAATCCAATTGCAAACCCAACCGCAGGAATCTCTGGACCTCCAAGGTCTTGAATCAAATGGTCGTATCTTCCCCCACCCCCCACCGAGCCGTGCGCGTATGCAGGGATTTTTGCTTCAACAATAAGACCGGTATAGTAATCTAATCCACGTGCAAGATGGGGTGAAAATAAAAGAGATTTCTCAGGAACACCCAAAGATGTGGCAAGCTTCACGATTTCAGAAAGCACGGGAGTCATAGGAGCTGCAATCAGACGATCGAGCAGAATGTGCGCATTGTCTTGACTTATTCCCTTTGAAACGAGTTCATTTAGCACTCCCTCTTGATAGATTTTATCAAGTTTGTCAATACTCTGAATAATCGAATTTACGGTAACTTCAGAAGTTGCAAAAGGCGTTAAGGTGTCAAATAAAATCTGGCGATCATTTACCACAAGAGTTACTTCTTGAAATCCTAATGCACGATATGCTTGATACATCACGGAAAGTAGCTCAGCATCTGCTAAAGGTGAAGGAGAACCAAATATGTCGCAATCACACTGTAAGAGCTCTCGGTACCGTCCCGCTTGGGTGTTTTCTGCTCGAAACACGTTTTGTACTTGATATCGCCGAAAATAACGAGGAAGTTTGTGGCCATGCTGAGCAAGAACGCGCGCGGTAGGAACGGTTTGATCATATCTCAAACCCACCATTCGTTTCCCTCGATCTTCAAAGGTATAGATCAATTTGTCAGCTTCCTCACCATATTTTCCTTGTAAGACTGATGCATACTCAAGTGTGGGAGTTTCAAGCGGCTCAAATCCGTGCAATTCAAACACGTGTTTAATTTTTGAGAGTACATACTCTCTCTTTCGTTTTTGCTCAGGGAGGAAATCGCGAAATCCTTTTAATGTTTGAAGTGTGATTGGTGAATATGCCATATATTTTATTCTTTGTATGCCTCTAGAGTGAGAATGAGGTCTTTCGTTGATCCATCTCGCCAAATCTTAACAGTGATCCGGTCTCCTATCGTTCTTCGTACGATTGCTTCAGCAAGACTTTGAGTGTCGTCTCCATCAAGTTTTTTTCCGTCAATTGCAGTGATTATATCATCTGCTTTGATCCCCGCGTCATCTGCAGGAGAATCAGATACCACACTTTCGACGAGTGCTCCTTCAACCAAATCTTCCCGTTTTGCATCTTCTTCAGGAAGCATGACATAGCGAACACCCAAATACGGTCTTTCGAAACTTCCTCCTCGTGATTCAAAAATATCTAAGAGTTCTTTTATTACGTTAGAAGGAATCGCAAATCCAATATTCTGTCCTTCGCTAGCTACTGCAGTATTAATGCCAATAACTTGACCGGACGAATTTAAGAGGGGTCCTCCCGAGTTTCCTGGACTAATGGCAGCGTCAGTCTGAATAACACTGTCTAATCGTTCAATAAATCCTTCATAAGGTGAACCTGCAGTGATTCCTCTTCCCAAGCCTGAAACGATCCCCGTGGTGATTGTGTTTTGAAACTCGCCCAGAGGAGTGCCAATTGCAATTGCCATTTGGCCCAACTTAATCTTTGAAGAATTTCCTAGCTCAAGAGGTTTGAGATCGGAGGCTTTAATTTTTAATATCGCAAGGTCGTTGAGCGGATCACGATAGATATTTTCTACTGCATACTCTTTTTTATCATTCGTGATAACGGAATACGTTGCTTCAGACTCCAAAACAACATGTTTGTTCGTAATCACAATTCCATCTGAAGAGACAATAAACCCGCTTCCAATATTTCGCTCGACCGTACGATCTTCTCCGGGAATTTCTCGAAATGGGCTGAAAGGGTCAAAGGGATTGATTTCGATTCGTCTCCCACTGCTACTGGTATATTCTATGGCTATCGTGACCACTGAAGGGAGCGACTTCTCCACCACTTCGATCACCACGGATTCTTCACTTACCACTTCACGTGTTTTTGAGGAAGTTTCCTGTTTTACCGTACTCGAGGGCTTTTTCAATAGCTCCTGAAACCAGGTAAGTGAGGAGATGGGTTCAAAGTGTTGTAATCCGGCCAGCACCAATATTAAAACAGAGATGGCAAGAACCACCGATTTGAGTGATAACAATGATTTCATAGAGAAATTACTGTTTATTTGGTTGAACTTGTGACGATTTCAAGAGCTTTTACCAGCTGTGCATCTGTTTCTTTTGTCACCGTATTTTCTTCGTCAAGTTTTTGGGTGACGGAAAACTCAGGTTCTATTCCCTTTCCATTGATCCAGTCTCCTTTTGGCAGTACCCATTTTGAGATTGTGACATGCAATCCTGCACCATCTCGAAGGTCAACCGCTTCCTGGACAGAGCCTTTTCCAAAGCTTTTTTCTCCGACAAGAGTTGCTCGGTCATAATCTCTTAGTGCTCCCGCAAGGATTTCTGAGGCAGAGGCAGATCCTCCATTAATAAGAACCGTTAGAGGAATGTCAGTTAAATTACCGGATCTTCTTACTGTATATACTCGATCACTTGCATTGGTGGACTCTTGAGTGACCACTTTCTTTCCGCGTGGTAAAAATTCGGATGCGATATATACTGCGCTTTCCAAATATCCTCCCGGATTTCCTCGAACATCAAGAACCATTCCTTGAACGCTTCCTGAACGGTATTTTTCTGCGATTTCTTCGATGGCATTATCCCACTCAGCATTGGTATTATCCCCAAATTGACTAAGCGCAAGATGTGCAACTGACTTGTCCCCCACTTTTTGATAAGACACTTCGATTGACGGAACTTTAATTTCTTGTCTGGTGAGAGCAATCTCTTTGTTTTTGGAATCGCGCTCAATCGTGAGTTTGACTTCTGTGTTTTCTTCCCCTCTTATTTTGGAAACTGCCTGAGATAACGTCCATTTTGCAGTGTCTTCTCCATTAACCTTGACAATATAATCCCCTGTTTGGATACCAGCGCGTTCTGCCGGAGAATCCTTAATGGGAGCAACCACCACGATTCGACCCTCTTTTAGCCCAAGTTGAGCTCCAATGCCTTTGAATTTCCCTCCTAAATCATCTTTCGACTGTTTTTGTTCTTCAGGTGTGAGGAAAAAAGTATATTGATCTCCCACAGAGCCTACCATTCCTTTGATTGCGCCGTAGTACATCTTTTGTGGATCTATTTTTGATTTATCTATATATTTACTCTCTACTTCATTCCACGTGTCCCAAAAAAGAGAAAAATCAAGAGGCTTGCCTTCTTTATCTTTAGCTTTAATATTCTCCGAATTGAACACCGTATATGTTTGTTGGGTACGTGCATTACGCTTGATATTCCACTCAGCGATTTTATAGCCAGATCCAAAAAGAAAAATGGCAATGGATAGAATCAAAAAAACATCAGTAATCCGTTTATGTGAGTATGTCATAGGGGTTTAAAAATGCGAGTCACGACTCGTAAAAGTATAATGTGCAGTCCTCTGGTCCTGCAATAAGAAATGGAAAGCGTTTCTTGAGAAGCATATCAAAATCTGCTTCTTGTTGAGGAATAATCTGCACGAGGCTTGACTTGAGGGCGATTTTCTTCTTACTAATGAGGCCTTGTCCTCCTAATGCTTCGATTTTGGTACTATGCATGGGGTTCAAGTCTTGAATGAGAATGCACTTTCCTTCGATATCCTCTTCTTGAAAGGAAGTTCCGGAGTCAGGAGCATAATAAATGCGGGAACCAAAATATGAGACGGGATGAGAAAGATCAACCTTGTGTGCATGATGCACCTTTAAATCTAAATAGCCATCGTACACCCCTTCAATCTCTCCCGAAAAAAAACATGCTATTTCTTCAGACCCATTTGAGCTCTGTTCAATAATAAGTGTTCCTGCAGTGTGATCTATTTCGCTAAGGAGTCCGTCGATCTGGCTCAAATATTTTTTAGAGCTAAATACATTTTTTTGCTCCGCAAGAAGATCTCCTTTCGAGATTTGCTCACCAATTGTTTTTTTAATATGGTGAAAAATTTCTTCTGAGGGAAATCCCATCATTTCAGCAATAGGAATTATTGCCTTTTTTTTAGTTGAGCGACGAAGCAGTGGAGTTGTGAAATCCACTCTTTGGCCCACTTTA
>CALESU010000045.1 GCA_937914905.1 uncultured bacterium | reverse complement strand
TGATGGAATCCGCGTTGTGATAGAGCTTAAACGTGATGCGATTTATAAAAAAGTATTAAATAATCTCTATAAACATACCGAACTCCAAACCACGTTCCCTGTGAACATGGTCACCCTTGTTGAAGGAATTCCTCAAACTTTGTCCCTCAAATCCATTCTTGAGTATTACATTCGCCACCGCATAGACGTCATCAGAAAAAGATCTGAGTACGAACTTGCGCAAGCGAAACACCGTGCACACATCCTCGAAGGATATTTGATTGCACTAGATAATATTGACGAAGTAATCAAGATAATCCGCAACTCAAAAGATGAACCTGCTGCAAAACAATCACTTATGAAAAGTTTCGGTCTTTCTGAACTGCAATCTCAAGCAATCCTTGACATGCAACTCAAAAGACTGACCGGTTTGGAAAGAGACAAAATAGAAGAAGAGCTTGCAAAACTGCGAGAACTGATCAATTACCTGGAAGAACTGTTGAAGGATGTGTTTAAAATCTTAGTCGTCATCAAAGATGAACTTGCAGAGATTAAGAAGAAATTTGGTGATAATCGTCGCACAAAAGTACAAAAACACAAACCCGGAGAGATCACCGACGACATGTTAATTGCAAACAAAGAAGTTATTGTGGTACTCACTAAAGAAGGATATGTAAAGCAAGTTCCTCGCGAAACTTTCAAAGTTCAAAAGCGAGGAGGAAAAGGAGTCTCAGGAATGACCACGAAAGAAAGCGATGATATTTCATACATTACCACCGCGATGATGCATGACTACATGCTCTTTTTCACGAATAAAGGCCGCGTATTTAAAACAAGAGTATGGGATATTCCCCAAGGATCTCGAACTTCAAAAGGGAAGGCGATTGTCAACCTTTTGACACTCCATGGAGATGAAAATGTAACTTCGATTTTGTCATACAACCAAGAAGAAATCCAAGGAAAACCAAAAGATACAACCAATATTCTCATGCTCACGAAGCATGGTTTAGTCAAAAAGACAGAGTTTGAAAAATATGCAAACATCCGTAGTAATGGATTAATCGCAATCAATCTGAATGACGGAGACGAACTCTTGAGTTCTAAAATTACCGATGGAAAGATGAATGTGATGTTGATCAGCAGAGGTGGAAAAGCAATTCTCTTCAAAGAATTGGAGGTCCGCGAAACAGGCCGAGCTTCACAAGGAGTAAAGGGCGTGGAGCTGGGAAGTGGAGATACAGTGGTTGCTGCAGATGTATTTTCAGATGAAGATTTGAAGAAGGCGATACTTGTCATTGGGGAGCAGGGGATTGGGAAACGAGTATATCT
>CALESU010000044.1 GCA_937914905.1 uncultured bacterium | reverse complement strand
AAACGGCGACGACGAGAAGTATGAGCCATGACTGGAGAGATACCGCAAAACCAATTGCAAGAAAGATGGGAAATGTCGCCAAAATATGAGAGATCACATACCCCACGATAAATGATCGGTATGAAAACCCTATTAAACTTGCTCCCCACGAAAGCCCATCAGAAAGTAATCCCGCAGTTGCAAAACGAAGCATGATAGATGCTTCTATCTGATTTGTCTTCTTTATACGGATTTTGGTTATTTGATTTTTCATTCCCGTTCCCATTATTGTTTCAATGAGCGAAAAACCGTATTTTTTCCCTAAAAAATAGGCGATCGTAGACCCAAAAGCACTTCCCAAAATATCAATCATATATGCTGTTTCCCATCCAATGATCGGTACGGAAGCCAAGGTGACCACCACGCCGGGGAGCGGGGGATAAATGATACTTGCCATTTTGAGAAGAAAGAGCCCAACGAGATAAAGAAGCAGGTTTGATTGTATGAGAAAAATTAACCGCTCAATACTGTCGATTCGTGCAACGATCTGAAACAAATAAGCGGGGATGAGAAGGAGAAGGATGAATCCAAAACGGATAAAAAGCGATCGGGATAATTTCATGACATGATTATGATACATCATTCACTAGTTCGTGGAATCCTTCACCCACAAAAGAGGCCAAGCCATCCCTATATTTAATTGCGCACCCATCATCTATAGCATAAATAGGGTACGAGGAACTTTTCGCATAGGTTCGAACGTTTTCAACTGGGACATAAGAGGGAGTATGGGGAGAAACTTCAAAATCAACTAAATGCAATCCGGTAAAATCGGACATATTCACGTCGTTTTGATCCGCGGGTTCGACCATTGCGATAGCTATAGTTGGTGTCACAACAATACTTCCCGCACTTACGCCAACATAGACTGAACGCTGTAGATTTTCTGAAAAATCTTCCTGAAATTTGGCTTTTCTCATACAATCCAGGAGATAAAATGTGTTTCCTCCTTCGACATAAATGACATCTGCACGTTGAAGATCCTCTTCCCATAACTTCCTCTCCCTCGCAATATCGATTTCGACGATTTCTCGGATTCCCAAATCATATAAGTCCTGTTTATCTTTCGTGACATATTCAGTATCCGATTGCACAGTGGAGGCAGTGATTACAAATGCCACTGAGACTTCTTTCGGACTTTTCTGAAGGGAATGGAGAAATTCTTTCCGAAGGGTTTCATTTGATAAACCGTTTGAGGTGAGAAGTAGGTTCATTTTTTTGGAGCGGAGTACGGGACTCGAACCCGTGACCTTCTCTTTGGAAAAGAGACGTTCTACCAACTGAACTAACTCCGCATGTTATGAGAGATTATATCAAAGAAAATGAAGTTGTTCAAAAACAAGTTAAATACGGTTTAAAAGTTACCCATGTGTCATTCTGAGCGGAATGTGGTGAAGCGAAGAATCCAAAGAAATCAAATCGACCATTTTCATAAAATGGATACTTCGGGCATCGCCCTCAGTATGACAATTTGAATTAACGTTTACCGCTTACCTTTTATACGATACAATGGAGTAAGATATCTTTTATACTATTTTGTACCAATATGTCAAAAAAACCAGTCATTGTGGTCCACGGTGGAGCTATTTTTGCTCATAACGATAAAGACGAGTACCAATCTCAATATGACAAGGAGTATCGGAAATACCTAAACCTTGCACTAGATGCGGGATATAAACTACTCAATGAAGGTAAGACTGCTATCGATGCGTGTATAGCGGCCGCAAAAATCCTTGAAAACTGCGCATATTTTGATGCAGGGAAAGGGGCAGTGATTGATAGTCACGGAAATTATTCTTTGGACGCTTCAATCATGGAAGGGCAATCCTTGAGAGCAGGAGCAGTTGCAGATTGTCTGATAAAAAACCCCTGTGAAGCAGCGCGCCTCGTGATGGAAAAAACGAAGCATGTGTTTATTGTGGGAGAGGGAGCAAATGAACTTGCGCGTACGAATGGGTTAGATGTCGTAGATTATAGTTATTTCAACAATCATCATTTTAAAAAACATAGCAAACATGGAACCATTGGCGTTCTTGCGCTTGACACAAAGGGCAATCTTGCCGCAGTAACTTCAACGGGTGGACTCACAAACAAACTCCCGCATCGCATTGGAGATTCGCCCATCATTGGCGCAGGTGTCTATGCAAATAATGAAACATGTGCCGTTTCCGCAACGGGTACGGGTGAGTTTTTTATCCGAACCGTTGCCGCTTTTAACGTCTCAGCGCGTATGAAGTATGGGAAGGAAAACCTGCATGATGCGTCACTCAAAGCACTTGATGAAATCACCAAAATGGGAGCAATAGGAGGCATGATTTGTTTAGATAGAGAAGGAAATATCTCCTTACCTTATAACGGCCCGGGAATGTTTCGAGGATATATTAATCAACAAGGAGAGCGGTCCGTCAAGATATTTGAAGATTGAGATTTAAATAATAATCTTCACAAACTTAAAACACTCCATGTACTGACCCTCTTCACCGGTGGTATTTTTGAAGTAGTTATAGAGCCATTCATCAGACTCCACCTGTGACATGAATGTTTTGATGAGATTGATCTTTTTGGGCATATAGGGAGTCACATCCACTTTCACATTCGGTTCTGCAGTTTCTGCCAACAGGACTTGAAACACCATGTGTCCTTCCAAGCCTTCCTCTTTATGCTGAGGAAAAAACAAGAGGTCCCGACTATATGGGTACACCGCATCCATGACCGCTTGCCCCACTATGCGATGGTCTTTGTGCACATAATACATGCCATCTGGCTTTTCGATAATTGCCTCGAAACCGTTGTGGGTAAACACGATATCAGGTTTTAGTTTGCGGATATAGTAGCTGATCCGTTCCGTCAGAACATTCCCTGCGTTGTGGATATATCCATCTTCAAACTCAAGAAAATAGCACTGACTTTCGGGAATCCCCATGGAGCGAAGCGATTCTTCTTGCTCTTTTTTCCTTTTTGCCTTGAGCTCCTCAGAAGTAACTTCAGTATTCCGCCCGCCTTTTCCGCCATCGGTACAAATAAGGACATGAAATGCAGAAGGGTCAATGATTTTTTTATCTAAACAATAAAACAAGGTACCAGAAAAGTAGTCTTCAAAATCATCAGGGTGAGAGACGACTGCAAGAATGGTTTTTTTATTGATAAGAATATTTTCGATATCAAAAAAAAGGCGTGACATAGTGAATAATGTATTTTGGAAAATAGATTACTTTTCCCACCCTTTGGGACGGTTTGTGTACCAAGAAACGAGCGATCTAACACTGTCTTCAAGGGAATGTGTGGGCTTCCAACCGAGCACTCGTTGCGCTTTTTCAATGGATGCGATCATCGTGGCATATTCTCCCGCACGCTCTGACCCCGTATCAAGATGTATTTTTGCGCCCGTCACTTCTTCCACTTTTTTCACGATTTCAAGTACTGAGTTTCCTGTCCCGGTTCCCAAATTGATTATCTCGCTTTCTCCACCTTTAAATA
>CALESU010000043.1 GCA_937914905.1 uncultured bacterium | reverse complement strand
GAGCCCCTCTTTCACCAACCGTTCGTACGTCATTTTCTCTAATGAAGGGATGAGAGACACCAAAGTAGTGACACTGTCTTTGATACGAACGTGTGTTTTTGCTCCAAATAGGGTTGTTATAAAAAGCTTCTCAAATTCTTGTAGTTGGTCTTCTGTGCCAATGTCTTTCGTCTTGTTTAATTCGAAATCATCTGTCTTTTGCTCGACAATCTTAATATATCCTTTTTGAGCTAGTTGGATTATTAACGCCGTGAATTCGCGAATATTGATGTGTTCGTCAACAAGTGCACCTGTTTCAAATGCAGTAAGATCTCGTCCGTGAATTTTAGGTGGATCGAACCATGCTTGAGCTTCGCCTTCTCCCACCTTATTGGGGTCACGTCCGTACATATACCACCTTAGGGGCAGCCATAGTGGATATGCTATATACCAAAATAAACTGAGAAAAATAATAAGCCCCAAAACAACTTTTCCCGCAAGCGTATCAAAAAAACTCACTACTTCTTCGGGCTCGAGGATGGCAAGCGCTCCTTTTGGAAATCGGGCCACGACGGTCATGCCTTCATACGGAGCCAGGTATGCTGTATTGTAGGTAAGTGTGAGCTCGGATTGTGCAACAGAACATCGGGTCACATCGTTTGAACCTTGGGACCCTGCGTAACATGTATAACTGATACTGTCCTTATCAACTTGCGAAGGAAGGATAAGGGATGTGGTTACCCGAGAGATGGGAACTTCCCAATCTGTACCAATCACATTCCAATAGAGCTCGTCATGATCTGCAAAATAGCGAATCCCACCGGCCACAACATATTCTAAGACGTAGGTTTTTTCACCCGTAACGGTAACATCAGGATCTCCTATTTTCACTTCTATTGAATCACCCACTCGTGAGGTTGATACCGTATACGGAATTCCGCTCGGATCCTTGACCGTGATGGTGTCCATGCGTGCTCGGTATTGTACGCCGTCTTTATTCGTCATATCAGTGACGAGACCTCGTATTATCCCATGACGCGACTCGGAACCAAAGTCGTACACAATAGTTTCTCGAACGGCAAATGTCCCGTCCGTATCAATTCGAAGATCGATGTCATACGTATTGATGCGCTCCTGAGCAAAAACGGAGTTACTCATTCCATATGTAAAGAAGAAGGTTGAACAGAACAATAAACTAAACAGAAGCTTCGATCCAATGGACATAGTACTTTTAGTGTACCAAACATTAAGAGATCTTTGGCGCGTATGCCATGTACAGCGAATAAGCAAGATACGCTGCGTAAAACAACAAAAGGAGATAGCCCGATTGTCTTCCCAATTTGAATTTATAAAAAATAAGCAAAAATGTTAACGAAATGACGGTGAAAAAGAGAAGAAGAATAGAAGAGATGAGATTTTCTGTAGCCACTACCATAGGTTTGCCGGTATACAAAATGTACAGCATCCAGGGAAATCCTAAGCAAATCAATATATCGAAAATATTACTTCCCACCGCATTACTCACCGCCATGTCTCCCCTACCCTGGCGAGCCACAATAAGCGAGCTTAATAAATCAGGAATGGATGTGCCTCCGGCAAGAATGGTGAGCGCGATGATCACTTCGGGAATCCCCAAATCATGCGCCAAGAGGTTGGCAATTTCCACCAATGCAAAACTGAGGACAATGATGCAAAGTATGGAAATGGTAAAAATAATCGCGTAACCGTGTTTGGTTTTTTCAGGGTTTGGGAATAGGTACGAAAGTATAGTATCTATATACTTCTCGATCAAATGGAACAATCCTTTTCCTTTTTTTGCTCTCTTTTCTTCTACTTCAAACTCGTGTGACACCATCTCAAGTTCGTCACTTTTTTCGGCATAACCCGAGATCTGTTTCCATTTGGCAAGCACACCGATATACACCACATAAGACAATATATAAATACCCGCTTCCCAGATGGTGATAATGCCGTCCTGAAAAGTGACCAATAAGATAATGATTGAGATGATATAAAAAATCATGTCTCGTATCACTGGCTTCCAGCTTAGAAATGATGTTGCCACGAGAGCTGACGCCCCCACAATAACGAGAATATTGAAAATTGCCGAACCCACAATGGTGCCCGAACCCACCTGCTCTGATCCAACCTTCGTAATTGCGATCAATGCGGTGAAAAACTCGGGAGCACTACTTCCTATTGCCATAAACGTTGCACCTGCCACGTCTTCTGATAGTTTGAGCTTTTTGGACAAGATGTCAAGACTTTTGACAAAATACTGGTCGCAGATTTTTGCGAGTAAATAGAAGATAAATGCCAGTATGAGGAGGTACACGAGTGCCATAGGTTAGGATTATATCAAGATTTGTAGCGTATTCCACAGCATAGTGAAGCGCATCGCTTCAGCATATGCATACTGCTCATTTTGGATGAGGATGGCTTGAGGAGAAGTTTCTGAATGGATAATATGAATCACCGTTGTCCCCGAAACGCAAACTACCGTGTCTGAGGCAAATGATGTGGGGGCAGAACGTACCTGATTGCGCTCAGAAGATACGTGCTGGGCATATGCTACGTCATGGGGTTGATCGGTCACGATCTCCTGAGATCTGATCATTTTTCGTATCATGTCTTCTCGGAATGTGCGAAGGTACGTGTCATATGGATACCTATTTTTGAGCATGCAGTGCAGATAGATGAGCTCATGTTGGAGCATATGTTGTAATACTTTTTCCACTTCTGAAAGACCTTGATAATATCTGACCGTGGGCTTCCCTTGAGATGACTGGTACAGTGCCTGCAACGTGGGAAGTTCTGTGCGAATCCCCACAAGCGCCTCGTAGACCTCGTCTTTTTTCTTTGTGGCAATATGCATCAGTTTTTCAGGAGAGATGGCTTTATACGCGTTTTTCTCCCCCACGGAAACCGGTGTTAATATCTTTTTGAGAACCAAGGAATCAATAATGAGGTAGACGGTAGTTCGAGGGATTCCCGTATCTTTTGAGAGACTAAGCGCAGTCACACTTTCACTTTGAAGCGCAGACAAGTACACCGTAATCTCGTCAGCCGTAAATCCTAAGGTCTGAAGATGAGGGGTAATCTGATCCATAATCTTCTCATATTACGAGGTGTACATGAGAATGTCAAGAAATATGACAGAATTAATTTATTTGTTCGCCAGTCGGCAGCAGAATCGGTATACCTAGATTTTGGAAAGGTCCAAAGGGAGAGTACGGATTATCTACAACTATACCTTCCCAAAAGTTGGGAAGAATTCCATATTTTCTATTTGCAGGAAATGGAATCCGTATCTCTGAAGACCAACCTTGAGGTTCGTTAGAGGTACAACTAGGTGTAACAATAGGGATTCCATATACACATTGTGGGATCCCATAACCATTTAAACCACT
>CALESU010000042.1 GCA_937914905.1 uncultured bacterium | reverse complement strand
CTTAAGAAAGAGAATCTGCTCATCCATTAATTCATCATCGCGAAAAGCCTGAACCACCAACTTGCCTTCGTACCTTCCCAATGTCCTTGACAGGTACAGTTCAAATTGATTGCCTGCCTGAACAATCACCGGCTCTTTATCATAAGCTGGATTACCTTTCCACACTTTGATTACTGAACCCGGTTTGCACTGACCGCTTAACCGATCGCCAGCAATCTGCACCTTTAATTCAGGAGTAAACCGGGCAATGCCCGCAACATTGCCTTCATTGTTAGTGCCTAAATCCCGCGCATCAAAACCATCTATATTCACTATCACATATAACTTATCACCAAGTTTCTTTACCTGCACTTCTTCATGTTTCCAAAGATCAATCCACCGCGATTCTGCATCATTGATTTGCGCTATTTCCACTACTTCTTGATTGGGATTTGGCAATGTTTGATACATTTTGGTGAGAGCATAGGCACTTGAAACACCCGTTGCGCAAATGGCAATAATGATTGGAAAACTTGCTACTAATGCTCTTATTTTTGAATTGATCATAACAATAAAATAAATATAATGATCAAATCATAATATGCCTACATGAAAGGTGCGTGAAATCCATATCGTAGGCTGGCAAGATAAATCCTTTCAATAGAACTCCCCGTCACAGAGCATCGGGGAATTGGGCCCTGATTGGATTTACTTAATCAACATATGCGTGTATCAATCTTTTTGAATTCCCCAATGCGCACACGATTTCGTAAGGAATGGTATTGGCTTGAAATGCGATATCTTCTGCGGTATTTGAGACCGTTCCCGAAGTTCCCAGAATAATCACTTTGTCTCCGACTTGAATCGTATCGTCTACTCGGATCATACTTTGATCCATACTTATGCGACCGACTAATTCCGTTTTCTTTCCATTGATGATGGGGGTCAGTTTATTACTCAGAGATCGAAATAATCCATCTCCATATCCTATTGGGACGATACCGAATCTTTCTTTTTGTGCAGTAATGTATGTTCTGCCATACCCAATGGAAGAATGCGGAGGAAATGACTTGATGAGGGTGATCTCCGAATGCACTTCCATGATGGGGACAATTCCGATCTCGTGTGCTTTTTCAGAATATCCATAGGATGCGATCCCAGGCCGAATCATATTGAAACTCATGCCAGGATGAAACGCTACCCCTCCACTATTGGACACATGGGTGAGAATGCAAGATTGATTCAGTAACTGTAGTATTTCTGATTTACATTTTTCAAATCGTTCAACTTGGTTTTGTGTAAACTGAATATCCTCTTCTTTTGGAGAATCTGCGACAGAAAAATGGGTCATCATTCCTTTGTATTGAATTTTGTTCTGAAAATCCTTCAGTCTCGTAAAACTATTTATGTCGTCATATAAAAACCCCGTTCTTCCCATGCCGGTGTCTATGTCCACGTGAACGATGGCAGGTTTTCCCATCGCCTGTGCTATGATATCGAGTTTGGAAATGAGTTCGATACTTGATACGCATAGTTCGATATCGTGCTGTATACAGTATTCCAATCCATCCGTATCAAGAGATAGTTGTCCCATGATAAGAATGGGTAACTGAATACCTGCTTCTCTGAGTTCATACGCTTCAAGAAGATGTGCAACGCCTAGATAATCTACTAGCTGAACCTGCTCAGCAA
>CALESU010000041.1 GCA_937914905.1 uncultured bacterium | reverse complement strand
AAGGATGGTGAGGATTCAGCAATCGGACTAGAGAAGGAAGGACTTGAAGGAGTAACAACAGTAAATATTGACGGGTTAAAATCACAGGCTCTTGAACGTAGTGTGAAGAGAATGAATGGACCGGATGGACTCACAAATTTGACAATCGCACTTTCGGGGAATACTCACGGCGCGGGCTTAATTGGAGATCCGCCGCTTATTTACTTTGGGCTACGTCACCCGGAACTTTTTATGCAAGCGACTGCAATGGGACTTACTTTTTCAGAGTTGACCACTCTTGCGATGAATTTTTACTGGCTCAAACGATCAGGAGTGGATATGAGCGCAGTTGATTTTGTTCCAAAATTCTTCAACGGTCAAGCAAAAGTGCTTGGAAAACTTTTTGAGTCATTCAAAGACGGAGATTTAAAAGATGTATCGTTTAATGGAGGTCGTGAATTTGCCCAAGAAATCCATGCACACGCTTTAGGCATGAAAGAGAGTGGAGTGAGCGAAGAGAAAGTTGCTCAATTTGTTGGTATTATGGACCGAATTCCCGAACCTGCGCTTGAAATAGACGTAAAATCAGTTGTCGGAGAAAAGCTTAAAATAGTGAGAGGATGGCTTGATAATCGTTCAACAGGTGGGAAGCTTGAGGAGATGGTTGAGATGCTTGAGAGATTGCCTCAAAACGAGATTGTCGGTTTCCTTCAAGGGGAAGATTTTGCGCAATTAACCAATGATCAGACTGGGCGTGGAAAGGACGCAGTGTATCGGACATTACATGAGCTTCTGGTTAAGGAAGGATCCAGTAGTCTGACTTCAATGTTTAATTATCTTTTTGTCAGGTCCGAAGTTGCAGGAGAAAACGAACAAGCAACATTAGCAGAAATTGTTTCCCACATGACCAAACTGCCAATCGAACTGGTGGATACTATAGTTCCAACCGAACTGAAAGGAATGGTTTTGGGAGCAGAGGGATTGAGTGATGATGCTATTGCACACCTCACCGCAATGGCGCCAAGAGAGTTCCAAGAAGCTCTTAATGATGCGATGGCGTTTACTAACACTGAATCATCAGGAGCACGTGAACACACTCCGCATTTATTGAGTCATCAGGCAAAAGAAGTGCTCGCGGTTCTTCCTTCCCAATTTCCGGCGGTACCTGGAGTCGCCCGTTTAGGGAAAATGCTACTCAATACAGATCAGGCTTCCCAATTTACAACTGATGAAATCAAAAAAGCAAAAGCCTCTGTGCTTGGAGCAATTGCAGCAATGACGGCCTTAGCAGACAATGTCGCTGCATATATTTTCGGCGAACAACTCAATGGGGCACTATTCGAAAACTGGCTCGGAGATCAATACAAAGATGAAAAAGGATTACAGAGTGCAATTGCAATATCATCACTCTTCATGTCTATTGAGGCAGGGTCGTTATCAAAAATTGGCAATGGACCCAACATCACGATTAGTCAATTAAATGCACATTATAACGACGCGGGCGATATTGTTGCCCAAAGGGAGGATATTCCACTCGGACCATCATTTTTGAATCCGTACTCATGGGTACAAAGCTTGGTTACGTTTCAAGGGCTCAATATGTACCTTGAATCCAATATGCCGGTAAAAAAATAAAACATGCCGTTCTTAAAGATAAATGTAATAAGAACGCCCGAAGAGACATATTTATTCAAACAAGCTTTCTTTCTAATTCTCCCCGAAACACTTTCTCTCGATGTTATACAATGATACAAGTACTATTGGTACAATTGATATTGACAATGTATAGACAATGTGATTGAATATGAAAGTACACGAATGGAGTAAGGAAAAGAACGAATGGCTGAAGAAAACGAGAAAGGTATCTTTTGAAGATGTGGTCAGAGCAATCAATGAAGACAGAGTGTTCACAATAGAGAAAAGTAGGAATCGTCTCCATCAATTTGTTTATGTTGTGGAGATAGAAAGATACGTATTTGCAGTTCCATTTGTCATAAAAGAAGACGCTACATATTTCTTAAAAACAATATATCCTAGTAGAAAATTGACGAAAAAAAATCTTTCATACATTTGATGATTAAAGCCAATATGAAAAAATACCCATCTTTCGATGTCGAACCTCATGATGAAGAAGAGCGCGAGTTTATGGAAGATTACGAAGCCGGACATTATGTCCCCGTTCCCCATATGGAAGAGGAGATTGAGCGTCACATGCAGATTGCCCAAAACACCATTCGTAAAAACAAAAACGTCAATATCAGACTTTCTGAAGGGAATATTATGAAGCTGAAGCAAAAAGCCTTGGAAACGGGGCTTCCGTACCAGACGATCATCTCAACTCTGATCCATCAATATGTGGAAGGGAAGATCAAGATGGAGATTTGATAGGATTCAACCCCATATCACAAACTGCAGATACCAAACTCCCATCGCAACAAAGTATCCCGCAAGTGCAGGAAAGCTGGCAATCTTAAAGTAGGCTTCAAACGTGAGTTCTTTTATCATTCCCATTGCAATAACTCCCGCAACACTACCCACTACCAATACCGAGCCACCCGTACCCACTGCAAGAGCAAGAAGTATCCAGAGATGATGATTCGTTGTTTGAAGTATTTCGAGTGCAAGCGCCGTGAGAGGTACATTGTCAAGGATTGCAGATATCAGTCCCAGTCCTATATTCGCAACTATTCCTCGAAGCAAATCAGGATTGGTTCCAAATAACAATCGAGACAGATGTTCAAGCACTCCCAAAGATTGGAGCGCAGATACGGAAAGTAATATGCCGATGAAAAACTGGATCGAAGCGATATCTGTTTTTTGCAACAGACTTTCTATATTAGCTTCCAGATGAGTGATTTTTTGAGAACGAGATTTCACGAATTCGGTGATGCTCCACACTACCCCCAATCCAAAAAGAAGCCCCATGTAAGGCTCAAGTCCAATAGTGTGCATGGCAAGTGGGAGGGTAAAACTACCAAGAGCACTGATGATAATTGCTTTTTCTCCTCGGGTAAAGTGTACCGAATCAGCTACTTCTAAATCATCTTTAGTTGTTCCTCGAATCTGCTTCATGAGAAGCGTAGTGGATACAATCATCAATGCGACAGAGGGAAGAAATGCTTCGGTAATCAGTTGGAAAGCCGTATACTTTCTTTCAAGCCAAATCATGAGGGTAGTAACATCTCCGATGGGAGACCATGCTCCACCTGCATTTGCCATTATCACAATTCCCGCTGTTGCTACAAGTAAATTTCTTTTTTCAAAAAACCGTCGCGAAATCTGGATCATGACAATGGTCACCGTGAGATTGTCAAGAATTGCCGATAAAAAGAACGTGACAAACATCAGTACGAGAAATTGGGACCGGTCTTCCAAACCCATTTTAACTAACCAAATACGAATAAGGTCAAAAAAATGATAATGAACGAGTATTTCAACCAACGTCATCGCGGAAAGAAGAAAAATGATGATCCCAAAAATATCTATGCTTGCTTCGGAGAGATGTAGTTGGACTGTTTCGTGACTCAATCCTGAAAAGGCAACCAAAATCCACAGTACTCCGGCAAGAGAGAGCGAAATGGCAGATTTATGCACGTGCACCTTTTGTTCGAAGGTAATGAGTACGTAGCCCAAGATAAATAAGATAAAAGCAACAAGAGGGAATAATGACATAATGATATGTAGATCTATCTCACCGACTCATGTCGGTTTCGATGAGCTTTCGTAAATAAACGGATTTAGGAAGTTTCTCCTTTTTTGCAACTGCATCGAGGTACGATGCAATTTTAGGAGTAATAAAAAAAGTAAACCGAAGATCGGCTTTGGAGCTTACATAATGGATAAAGTCATCAATGATACCCGGCAACGTCGCGATTGTATATTTTTCCGTCAAGAGCTTTTCATCTGAATGATGGGCAAGTAGGCTTGGTGCGTCTCCCTCGGAGTAGAGTACCAGCAC
Source organism: uncultured bacterium (assembly GCA_937914905.1). Classification (GTDB taxonomy): domain Bacteria; phylum Patescibacteriota; class Microgenomatia; order UBA1406; family GWC2-37-13; genus UBA1450. The sequence goes on along the minus strand of CALESU010000041.1, from coordinate 791 downwards.
AGGTTTTCCCACCCGGAGCGCAAGCGAGATTTCATACCCCACGCTGATACTAGGAAATGACGTTTCAGCAATTAGCGCGTCACTTCCATGAATCCATTTTTCCAGCTGGTCATGAAATTGCAAACGTTTTTCTCGAGATGAAATATTGACTTCACGCTCAGATGTGTTGAGAATCTGATCTGCAATAATCTCATGACCCGCATCTTTCACGCAGGAGATGATTTTACGATAATTGTCTATGTACTGATCCTTCGCCGCTATTGAAGCAGTGAAGTACAGATTGAGATTTTTTCGTGCCATGCTTGCTATTATACCCCCAAACAATCCCATTTTGTGATATAGTGATAGTGCGTTACTATTTCAACTACGTATCTATGGGAAAAACGAAATTCGGAGCAGGTCTCATATTCGGCGCATTACTAGGGGGAGTTGCAGCATTTTTCTTGTCTCCAACGTCAGGAAAAGAGAATCGAGAGCGTGCAAAACAAAAACTTGCAGAGTGGAAGAAAAAGTATGAAGGTAAAAAGCCAGACGATATTGCAAAAGAGTTATTTGGAACGGCTCATGTGGAAGGAAAAAAGCTATATCTGAAAGCCCAATCTGAACTCAATGCAAAGCTCGAAGAAGTAAAAAAACGAACAGAGCTTGTAGATCGTGATAAATATCAAGAGGTGGTTGATGAGGTAATTTCTCATATGCGAAAAGAGAAAGATGTTGTTCAGACGCATGTGGACAAGTTGAAGGAATACTTGACAGATCGCTGGGAGTATATCGCTCAAGAAGCAGAAGAA
>CALESU010000040.1 GCA_937914905.1 uncultured bacterium | reverse complement strand
AAAAGCCAACTTATTGATATTTCAAATAGTACGACTGATCAAACCGAAAAGGAAATTCTCAGGCTGGCAATGGGTAAATCTAATCAAATCGCTTTGTTACTCATAGACGCTACGCATACTGATTTCAGTCAAACTCCGTATTTTCCCATAAATATGAGCTGTCTTAGAACCTTAGGAGCTGATATCGCATATAGTCGATTCAGGAATAGTGACGTAATTTTTTCCATGTATGATGCGGATACTGTGCCAGACGACAATCATTATTCCCAAAGAATTCAAGAAATCTTTCAACGTGCTGGAGAAAATCTTCATTATTTATTTACAGGAATGTCTTCGTTGCCAGCGGGACACTCAGTGAGTTTAATGGCGAGTGGTCCCTCAGACGCAATAAGAAAATCCCTCATCTATCACGTGACGCCATATCACAGTACATATCAGATAAATTTTAAACTAAAAAACTACGATAAACTGTGTGAAATTGCAGGATTGACAATGAGTGGTTTTACAGGATGGGAAGATTTTGATACCGTATTGAAGCTTGTCTGCCAGTTTGGTCCGCTCCAAGAGGGATTGTTATTTGAAAGCGTTCGTGACATTTTTCCTCCAACTTCACTAACCTCGGATCGCCTAGATGGGAGTTTTGATTCAAAAACCCGACGCAAGGACTTCGACGCGAATCAGACCCCAAGATTGATGGGCGAATTACAAACCGTACGGAGTATGCAACAGAAAATCATGGAATTGATAAATGCCCAACCGTCTGAACGACAAGTCACAATGACTGAATACCTTGAAAAAGCACGATGTTATTATATTGAACGTCAAAAGATCCAACAAAGAATGAACAGGGTCGTATTAAACACATTTATTTGTGCAGTAGAAGAAGGGAATATCAAGTTAGGTGATGGTGGTCTAATTATAAGTGAAAATTGCTATTCACAAGGTATCGGCGCTCAAACAATGCGACATTTTATTTCAAATAATTACGAATTAGTTATGGATCTTCTTTCTTTCCCTGAAAATCTTGAGGTCTTAAAATATCTTTCCGGAAAACGTGATAATTTACCCTCTCAAATTGATTCCCTTTCTGATGTGCAAGAAGCAGTGCGAGAGTACGTTGGAGAAATCCCTTCGATTGAATTAGTTTCTAAAGTACTTACTCAGGTCAGAGAATCCACCACCGAAGATGGTATACGTATAAAAACGACAATTGATATGAGGGGTCTGGAATCGAAACAGTCAATTATGCACGCTGTCATAGCTGAAATTCTAGCTCTTGGTCAAACATACAATGTGTTTTTTGAACTCGAAGATTGTGCAATGAGATTCGGCTCATTCCCAAACACAGGATTCCAGCATATTCATTCTGAAAGCCCACAATTTCCTCAAATATTTTCCGACCTTGAAGAAAGAATTGAATGGTTAACAGAAAATGTAATTTATTCATGATTAATGTTGAGCAAATTCTTACTCTTTAATTCGTTTTCAACAAATATTTCTGACATGATACAATTACTTTCAATATTAACCATCTTATACTGACCGTATGAATAAAGCACCCTCATCTTTTGAATTACATCACTCAAAATCTCTTTTAAAGGTAGCACCCACTATTGGGTGCAACCCTTTTTTCCTCGAGCTGAATGGGCAAAACATCCTCGCAGGAAATGAGCACATTGAGGATATCGAAAAAGACATTCTCTGCCGAGGCGACTTCCTCGCCCCCTTTCCAAATCGAGTTTGTGATGGCAAATATGTGTTTGAGGGATCGGAATATCAGCTTATCACCAATGAAACTGCCCGTGGTCACGCTCTTCATGGTTTTTTAATGAAGAAATCATTTGATCTTATACAGAAAAGTGAAGAAGGCGATAATTCTTTTGCCGAATTTAAGACAACTATTTCAAATGACGAATTTCAAGGATATCCATTCGATCTTGAGATAAAGATCGGATTCCTGCTCAAAGATACTGAGTTGACAATTACCATGACAGGAAAGAACATTGGGACTAAAAACGCTCCCTATGGAGTGGGATGGCATCCATACCTTACCGCAGGAAAGAAAATCGATGATTGTTTGATTCAAATCCCCGCAAAAAGCATCAAGGAAACAAGTGAAACGAAATTACTTATTCCCACTGGAAAGCACCTTTTGAATGAGTTTGGCACCGATCTTAAAATGCTTGGAGCGACACAATTTGATACGTGTTTTGTCGATCTCACTGGACGCATAGTGAAGTTTGCTAACATTGAGCTTTGGATGGATGAAACGATGGACTATCTTCAAATATATACTCCAGAAGATCGCTTGTCGATTGCGATCGAGCCCATGAGTTGCGCCCCTGATGCGTACAACAACAATTTAGGTCTTATTTCCCTTGCACCTGGCCAAGAAATTTCTCATACATTTGGCGTGCGATTGGTTCAGAAATGACCGCGTATGAAACCTTTTGACTACCCGCACCGAAGATACAACCCACTTCAAGATGAGTGGGTTTTGGTATCTCCTCAAAGGGCTATGCGTCCGTGGAAAGGCGCGGTAGAGAAACCACAAGTACGTGATATTCCTGCATATGATAAAAAGTGTTATCTCTGCCCAGGCAATAAACGGATAAGTGGAATCGTTAATCCCACGTACCCTGACACTTTTGTATTTCCCAATGATTTTCAGGCGATCGAGCCGACAACTCCTGTTTTTGAAGAAAGTCGCCACAATAACCTATTTCACATGCATAGCGTTAAGGGAGAATGTCGCGTGGTTTGTTTTTCACCCAAACACAATCTCACTCTTGGCGAAATGTCTCCTGAAGCAATTGCGAGGGTGGTAATGACGTGGCAAGAACAAACGAGTGAACTGGGAAAATTGTATCAATGGGTACAAATTTTTGAAAATAAGGGCGACATTATGGGATGTTCAAACCCGCATCCTCATTCGCAGATTTGGGCAAGTGACCGTATCCCTTCAGAAATAGAGAGAGAGTCTCAGACTCAGCGCGTTTACTTTGAAAAAAATGGCAAACCACTCCTTATGGACTATCTGCAAGCAGAACTCAAAGAAAAAAAGCGCATCGTATTGGAGAATGAAGATTGGGTAGTACTTGTGCCGTATTGGGCTCTTTGGCCTTTTGAAACGATCCTTTTACCCAAAGCCCATATTTCTCGTTTTGATTTAATACCTCCCGAACAAGTTAAAACACTTTCAGATATCACAAAGCGACTATTGGTCAAGTATGACAGCTTGTTCCACACTATTTTCCCTTACACCATGGGCTGGCATTTTGCACCTTTTGACGGGCAGGCAAACGAACATTGGCAACTACATGCACATTATTACCCACCGCTTTTGAGATCAGCAACTATTAAAAAATTTGTGGTCGGTTACGAAATGTTGGGAGAGGCTCAACGCGACATTACTCCTGAATGGGCCACCCTCCGACTTCGTGAATTATAATGAAACTATGAATATCCAAACTCTGAAGCAAATCAAGTCAAACTTTGTGGCAGTTTTGGAAAAGGCCACTTCGGGGGAACAAACATCGCTTCCTTTTATCAAGCACCATCTTGCAACGGCATCGCTTGTGAAATCGGGAGATGTGTTTCAGACCCTGGTCATTGGAGGAAGTTTGTGTCAAAAAGCTACCATGAAAAAAGAGGGGGATCAAATCCAGATCCTGAATCATGACCAAGGACCACAACCACCTTTTCTTACCAAAGCAGATCTTATGACATTTTTAGAAACGCATATCAACCCGGACGTGGAGGTAGTTGCTTTAAACTTTGCCTACCCGCTCACCCCTGTGTTGCGAGATGGCATTTTGGAAGGAGTACTTCAAACGGGGTCAAAGGAAAATACATTTGATGGCTTGGTGGGCATGCCAGTCGGGGAAGAGATAGAGAAGTACATGAAGCAAATGCATGGAAGAACAATAAAAGTGTCTTTGGCAAATGATACCATCTGCCTCCTCTTGTCAGGACTTATTCATCACTCGTGGGATTCAATTGCAGCGGGAGTGGTGGGCACCGGGCTCAATTTTGCATTATTTTTAGACAAACATGTCACGATAAATCTCGAATCTTCTGAATTTAAAGATTTCACTCCATCTGAAGCAGGGCGAGAAATAGACCGAATGTCTGCAGCTCCTGGAACATCTTTGTATGCAAAAGAGGTTTCTGGCGCATACCTTTACAACCATTCTAATATTCCTTCTAAAAAAAGAGGATTATCTAA
>CALESU010000039.1 GCA_937914905.1 uncultured bacterium | reverse complement strand
CTGAGGAAGAACTAAAGAACATTGATGCATTTATTCAGAATATAAAAACAAAAACGGGGCGGAAAAAAATCATTCTAGGAGTTTCAGGTGGAATAGATTCTGCAACGTCGTTTAATGTAATTGCTCGCAATTATGAGAAATCGGACATTTTCGCAGTTCATTTACCTTATTATGAAAGCTCATCCGATGATTTTTTCGAGACTATTTCTCCGATAAACCTTCCTCCTGAAAATGTCATCCTCTCCCCTATCAAGGATTCGGTCGATGTGATTGCAAAGAGTGTAGGGATTAGGGTCAAAAAGAGTCATGGATCCTTCGCTCGCGCTCAGGATGACAAATCGCAAAATGTTCGCTTGGGAAACATCATGGCGCGCGTCCGGATGATCCATCTCTTTGATTTGGCAAAAAAATATGACAGCTTGGTTTGCGGTACTGAAAATCGCTCCGAATATTACCTTGGATATTTCACTCGGTTTGGAGATGCAGCTTCTGATCTTGAACCTATTGCTCATCTGTATAAAACAGAAATACGATCTCTTGCGGCATATCTGGGAATCCCCAAAAAGATTGTCACAAAAGCTCCCTCTGCTGGCTTATGGAATGGTCAGACCGATGAAGAAGAAATGGGATTTACGTATGAAGAGGCTGATCCTGTTTTGTACTATTATTTTGATCAAAAAAGACCCATAGAGGAAATCATTTCTATGGGATATTCTCAGGGAAAACGAATTATTGAGCATGCACTGTCTCAAAGCTTTAAGCATGAGGTTCCATATCACATCGGTTAAACATACTGGATTCCCGCCTCCGCGGGAATGACATCTTTCGCAAAATTTTCCGTAAAAATCTGTCTTTCACTCATACTTCGTCATCTCCCCAATCCTCTCTTTCAACTCTTCTATTCCCACCTGCTTGTGAGCCGAGATAAAAATGAGGTCTTTTTTGGGAAAGTTGCTGAGTATTGAATCGTGGTGCTTTTCAGACACTTGATCCATCTTATTAAAAACATACAGCTGTTTTTTGTCACCAATCCCCAACTCGGTCAAAATATCATTTACCACGTGGATCTTTTCAAACATTTTGGGGTCTGCAGCGTCTATCACATGCAAGAGAAGCTGTGCGTGAACGGACTCCATAAGAGTTGATTTGAAAGCGTCAATGAGTGCAGGAGGAAGATTTTGAATAAAGCCAATGGTGTCAGAAATCATAATCTCACTTCTTGTTGAAGGGATAAACAGCTTCCCAATAGTGCTGTCCAGAGTGGCAAAAAGTACATTTTTCGCAAGCTTTTCTTTATTCGTCAAAATATTAAAGAGGGTTGTTTTTCCTGCATTGGTATATCCGACAATAGAAACTGTTTTAAAGCCAATCTTTTTCCGCCTTTCGAGTTGACGTTCGTGGGTCATCTCAAGCTCTTTCAGTTTGTCCCGAGTATCTTTAATCGCATCTCTCCAGTGGCGCTTCATAAGCTCTACATTGGTCTCCCCTGCTCCCCTCATGCCAATTCCTCCTCCTTGTCGCCCAAGCTCTTCAGATAGCCCATACATACGGGGTCCCATATGATGCATTTTGGCAAGCTTAATCTGGAGTTTTGATTCAGCAGTTCGAGCGTGTTTTTCAAAAATATGAAGGATAAGATCTACCCGGTCCCATACTTCAATGGTTGGCACCACTTCCCAATACATTCGAAGAAGCTTGTAAATCTGTGTGGATGAAGCTATCCCATTGATGATAACGGCGTCAATTTGATATTTTTCCACCAAGACTTTTACTTCTTCTGCTTTTCCTGATCCAATATATGTCCCTGGGTGTGGGTTTGTTCGGCGTTGAATTATTTCCACTATCTGTCCTCCACCCAATGTGGCGATGAGCGAAACCATCTCGTCAAGAGCTTCTTTAGCATCTTGTGACTTTACTGTTGGAGGTACCACATCGATGAGAATGTATCGTTTTTTTCCTTGTTCTGGCATGTCCCTATTATAAGGCACGATTCATGTTACAATTTACGTGAAATGTCAATCCACCTTGATATTGCGAGACTTCTTTCACAGCACGCGGGCGAGCACTTGGCTCGTGCATCTCAATTTCATACAGAAGGAAAAAATCAGGAGGAAATAGAGGCGTGTATTCAGTCCGTTATTCTATTCCAGACTTCCATGGAGGCAATCATCAATGAAGAAGTGTACAATCATCCCCTCCTTGAGGAAGTGAAGTTTGAAGAATATGAACTCAATAAACGGTATAAATCGCTCTCTTTCAAAAATAAATGGAAAAAAGCGTATGAAACATTGCAGATCAAAGATACAGATAACCTCAACTCGTATTTAACATTCTATTCCAAATATCGAAGTCCCATTTCTCATCCAAGAAGTAGGTATCTCATATTAGATTCATACAACTTCCCCACCGTGGTCAAAGGGATCGAATATGGTTGGTACGCATCTCAACTTCTATTTGCTATTCTAGGAAAAGAACTTATGAGTTGGGAGGAGTTTTGTCATTCTGCTGAAATTGAGCAATCTAAACAAGGCGCATAATCGTCCACTCTCGAATCTCACTGGAAATGTACCCTAGTAACGTCGTTTAATGTAATCTTGGAATATTGAAACGATCGTTTCAAAAAGTAATCACAATCGATACATAATCGATTTTGGAGTATAATAGATACATGAAGTATAAGCTCCTCGCACTTGATATCGATGAAACAATCACCACAGAAGGAGCTTCCACAGTCCCCTCTCCAGTTCTTGAGATGCTTCAAAAAGCTTCGAAAGAGATTGTCATCACATTTGTAACGGCACGAGCCATTAATCGATTCAAACTGTTTCTCGATACATTGGGACTTCCGCCTGGGTATCACGTTATTGAAAATGGTGCAAAAGTGTTAGATCCTCAAGGCACGGTGGAGTTTGATTTGAGCATTCCTCACGATGAAGTTCAGGCACTTCTTGATGTGACACGCGAACACGCAACTGAGTGGGGACTACTCTCAGATGAACATTGGCGAGATGACTTGGACACATTTGATGTTGATCACACCATCACCGGCTTGTCTTTTACCTGTATCTCAGAAGAACG
>CALESU010000038.1 GCA_937914905.1 uncultured bacterium | reverse complement strand
AAATAGTTCATGTAGGTAGAAAGTATATCCTCTTCATTCAACCTCGAATCCTTTTGCGCTTGATACGGTTCTTGCTCCATCCCTTTATACGCTCCCTTATGGCATGACATCACAAAATATCCTCCTGTGGCAAGCGATCGGCAAACATGTGATAGTAACAAATCCACTTCTTCGTCAGGAATATGAATAAGGGAATAATTGGCAATATATGCTCCAACACTTGAATTTGGTTGAGTTTTTAACACTTCCAACATATCCTCACAGATTACTTTGACTTTGTCACCGTGCTTTTGCCTATCATTGCACAAAACTCTGGGGTAAGATCAATCGCAATGACCTTTTCGACCCCTTTTTCAATGAGGTAGTCAGTTATCACGCCTGATCCTGCACCTAAATCAACTAACGTGTACTTTTCACGATGGAGTTCTTTCAGTTTTTGGATAACGAAATCGACCATTTCGAAATGGTCACGGTCTGTCCCAAAATCATCAGCGTACATTTTGCTGATTCTGGAGTAGTCTTTTTGGGTTTGGAGCTTTCTGTTGTCCGTAATATGCATAACCCTATTATCACACATGAACTCTTCGATGTAGCTTGCCTCCCCTACTTAATGTGAGCTGACGTAAGCGATTCGAGTATTGGTTCGATATTGCGGGGAATTTGAGCATTCGAAGTATACGACTTTATTGAAGCGGGAGTGATCATGTGGAGTATGTTGTTTTGGACGAAAATATAATGCGTTCCACTCTTGGTCGCATTGGGCACCCCGGGATCATCGTAGGAAGGAGCTTGCACAGTTATCTCCAAGTAAGTAGAAGAGTTGAGCGAATGTTCCTTTACGCTCACGATCTTGTCAGCGCTTTGCTTTTCTATGAGATATTTTGCATACCACGCTCTGCGAGAACTGCCATCGTAGTGATTGTTCAACACACTATCATTGTTGCGATAGATGGATGTGGAATAATCCCAGAGCTCAGTGGAATCAGAATCGTTTTGAATCGTGAACTCTGATCCCGAAAATCCGAATGAGTATCCGAGAGGCATGGACATCGAGGTTTTTACACCATATTCTGAGTCTGTCGCGGTAAATTGTTTCCAATTTGAGGGGATAACGACCGTTTTAGTTGAAGTAGGAGGGGTTTGTGTTAGTTGACCGACATTGCTTGTTGGGATTACGGATGGAGAGGGTTGTTCAGTAACCGTTGGTTCTGGAGTGACTTGAGGAATGGGAGTGGAAGTGGGGAGAATGTCATTTTTTGAATTCACACTTTGCTGAGTTCCAAAATAATACGATCCACTTCCGACTACTAGAATCAGCGCTATTACAGCTAATATGGGTGGGGAAAAGTTCTTGTGATTTGGCGCAGAAGAGGGTGGTATTGGCTGTGATTGAACAGGAATTTCTGAAGGGTTGATTGTCGAAATTGGAGTATTCT
>CALESU010000037.1 GCA_937914905.1 uncultured bacterium | reverse complement strand
CTCGCGAAAAAGACTGCAGAGTATGAAACGGCGAATATCAAACTGAATCGACTTATTCTTTCCGGGCCTCAATCTGAGACGGTACGACAAGACACATTCACTAAACATGTGGGAGTTTGGACCAATCCCTTGAAGAGAATTATTCCTCATTTTTATGCAGATTATCTTAAAATGCTTGCAGGGCAAGACGGAAAAGAAGTTCCTATTCTTACCTACGACATGCTCTTTGGAGCATTTGTGTTTTTGACAGAACAAAAAACATTTTCCCTCATGAAAAAGAAAGGCATGAAGGAAGCGAAGCAAATGAATCCTAAAGAACCTCGCACCTTACCTTCTGTGAAAGTTCCTTCGCGAGGAATCCTCCTCGCCCTCATTTCCTTTGTCGTAACCTTTTCTCTCCTTTTTGTCGTTTCTCGGGTAAATATTAAATCAATGAGTTTTGCGCTGCCCTCATTTTCATTCGCTCTTCCGTCTGTCCCTGGCCTTGCGAAGTCCTCCCCTACGCCCATCCCTTCACCAACTCCTGCACTCCCCACACCCACTCCAACACCCGCAATTGATAAAACAACGGTACGCATCAGCATACTCAATGGCTCGGGCATTAAAGGAAAAGCAAGTGTGGTCAAAAGTTTTTTGAATGAAAAGGGATATGAAGAAATTCTCACCGCAAACGCAAATGCTTTTGATTACACAACCACAGTGATCCAAACGAAGAAGGCAGATACACAGTTGCAGAAACTTATTTCCCAAGATATTGCCTCTGAATTGGAAGACAAACCCGTTTTTGAAACTCTCGAAGATGATGATCCTGCAGATGTGGTAATTATTGTAGGAACGGATTTCAGATAACGAACCTTGCTTCATTTTTAATTTTAATTTCATCCTCAAGCAATTTCTCACCCTTGATTGGTATGGTATGATATAGTCAACATGGAACCCCAATACATTGAGGAATTAAAGACAATCTTCACCCAGATCAAGCGGAAAATAAATCCCGAAGAGCTCAAAACAGAGCTTCAATCTCTTGAGGCACGCACCTACGACCAGCATTTTTGGGAAGACCATGAAGCCGCAGCCCAAATCATGCAAAGGATCAATGCCATGAAGAGTGATATTGATGACGTGGAAATGATGGAGCTCCTTCTTGAGGAAGGAGACTACGAAGAAGCTTCAAAACTGATAAAGCCATATGAAATACAACTCTTTTTATCGGGAAAATATGACCGAGGAGATGCGATTTTTGCAATTCATGCGGGACAGGGCGGAACTGAAGCTATGGATTGGACTTCTATGTTGCGTCGCATGTACACTCGCTATTGCGAAATAAAAGGGTGGAAATATGAAGAAGTCGATAGAGTTGACGGTGAAGAAGCCGGAATAAAAACCACAATCCTCCATGTGTTTGGACCTTTTGCCTATGGTCTTTTAAAAGCTGAAGCGGGGGTACACCGATTGGTAAGACAATCCCCATTCAATGCAGATGGCTTAAGACAAACATCTTTTGCTTTAGTCGAAGTGCTTCCTATTATCGAAGATAAAGAGATTGAAATTAAGGACGAAGATCTTGATTGGGCATTTTTCCGAGCAGGAGGAGCAGGAGGACAAAATGTCAATAAAGTATCTACTGCAGTCCGCCTTATTCATAAGCCCAGCGGAATCACGGTCACCTGTCAACAAGAACGTTCGCAACTGCAAAATAGAGAAACAGCTTTGAAACACTTAAGATCTCAACTCTGGGAAGTTGAAGAAGAGAAGAGATCAAAAAATCTTGATACGTATAAAAAGGATACACAGGCCTCATGGGGAAGACAGATCAGATCATACGTGCTCCATCCGTATAAAATGGTGAAGGATTTACGAACTGGATACGAAGAGTCGCAACCAGAGCAAGTGTTGGATGGACATATTGAAGACTTTATCCAAGCATTTCTCAAAAAGCCCTCTACTCCTTAAGCTCTTTTCTTGCATTTTATTCTGATTATGATATCCTAGAACCATATGGATAAATCCTCAGATCACCACGTACTCCATTCGCTCAATCCCAAACACATAATGCAAATCATACCTATCCCGGTTTTTGTGGGAATGGTTGTAGCTTCATTAGTACTGGGAGGAGGAACAGGATTTGCCATAAGCCAAATGAGAGGAACTGCAGATTCTCCCAATAACTCTCTTCAAAATAAGTCTGAAACAGATGCTTCTGGGGCAAAAAAATCAGCAGGAATACAGGATGAAAAAGTATTTAAAGATACCGCAGAAGGAACTCTCAAAGAAGGTGGTTTTGAAGGCGAGGGGAGCTTTCATCTAGAAAGACCCGGTGGAATAAGTCAAAACGTGTACATGACTTCAACCACTGTGGATCTCTCAGAATTCATGGGTAAAAAAGTAAAAGTATGGGGCCAAACCTTCAAAGCTTCTAAAGCCGGCTGGCTTATGGACGTGGGCTATATCGAAGTCCTCTAACGTCCGATTCGTACACACGATGACCCTCCGTGGTATACTGAAAAACATGATTTCATTTCGACACGTTTCAGTAAAGTATCCTCTAGGAAATAGTGCCCTCAAAGACATCACATTTGAAGTTGCAGATCGGGAGTTTATTTACCTGGTTGGACCCTCTGGAGCAGGGAAAACCACCATCCTTCGCATACTGCTAAATGACGTTCGTATCACCGAAGGAGAAGTCACGGTCGACAATCTCGAGATAACACCTAAAGGGTGCAAAGAAGTGTCTGAGCTTCGTCAAAAGATCGGTGTCGTATTTCAAGATTTCAAAATCTTGCCCGATGACGACGTGTTTGAAAATATCGCAATAGGCATGAAAGTAAAAGGATTTCGAGAAAATGAAATAAAGCGTCAAGTTGAAGAAACACTCGATCTTACGGGAATCACAGACAAAATACACATGTTCCCGGCTCAGCTTTCAGCGGGAGAATTGCAGCGCGTGGCAATAGCTCGTGCAATTGTAGGCGATAGACAAATCATAGTCGCAGATGAACCCACAGGTAACCTTGATCCTCAAACCACATGGGATGTTATGAAAATCTTTAAAGAACTTGAAAAAACAAAAACGATTCTGTTTGCCACGCACAATACTGACATTGTAAATAGTATGAAACGGCGCGTGATAGTCCTTGCAAAAGGAGCTATTCGAAAGGACACGAAAAAAGGAGGATACGAACTATGAATGAAGTATTGACCTCGTTGCGACGAACCCCGTACCAAACATTTGCAGCACTTTCCGTGCTCTTTTTCACCCTTCTTCTTTCCGGACTCCTTTTTATGTCAATCACTTTTTTACACGGATTGCTCAACTATGTGGAGACAAGACCCAGAATAATCGTTTACTTTCAAGTTCGCGCAGAAGAAGATCAGATTTTCAAAGTGAGAGATACTTTGGAGTCCACGGGGAAAACTACTTCGATTACCTATGTTTCAAAAGAGGATGCCTTTAAGATTTATAAGGAATTTGCAGAAAGCGACCCCCTTCTGCTTGAGATGACTTCTGCTGAGATTTTACCCGCTTCACTTGAGATTGATGCGAAAAAACCTGAATACTTGCCCGAGATTGCACAATTGTTGAAAAACCAGCCCGGGGTAGATGAAGTCCAGTTTCAAAAAGATATTATCGATAATTTGCTCCGCCTGACTTCAAACGTAAGAAGTGTCACACTCGTATTCTTTTCGTACCTTATGTTTATGTCGATAATCGTTCTCACAACAACTCTTTCATTTAAAATCGCTCTCAAAAGGGATGAAATTGAAATCTTGCAACTATTGGGTGCTACCAAAATGTATATTCGCAAGCCGTTTATCGCAGAGAGCGTCATGTTGGGAATATTTGCAACTGGGCTCGCCAATATTGTCTTGATTGGTATTTTTATTGTGACAAATACGGTTCTCAAGGATTATTTTGCAGGGGTGACCCAGCTCACGATGAGTTTGTTGGGAATGCAACTGCAAGTATGGCCGTTTCACTTACCGTTTGCCTTTCTCACTCTTTCCGTTACCACACTCTTTAGCTTGATCATTACCTT
>CALESU010000036.1 GCA_937914905.1 uncultured bacterium | reverse complement strand
TTGCTCCTGACGCATACGTTGCGGTCGTAGGCTGGAGAATTCCGTCAACATAGATTTTTACCGTGGTCCCATCATACGTACCTACTGCATAATGCCATTTACTTTCGGTTAGCGAGTCAGTAGAAACTGCCGTATAGGATATAACATTAGACTCCCCGACCGAAAAACCGAGTATTCCCGTACTTTCATCGAGATTCATTGCGTAGTTGAACTTATTTGCATTAGCCTGCTGAGACACAATCATGGGATACTGATTGGACGCATTGGGAATCCAACGAACCCAGGCAGCTACAGAGAATGGGTCATTATATGAAAAACGAAGTGATGCGGCTGAACCCATATCCAAGTAATCATCATCTCCATCAAACATGAGACACTTTCCGCTCACGCACATATCCTCACTTGCCCATGTGGGGTCCGATGCTTCGGCGCCAGAAGTAGCGCCAAGAGTTCCTGTGTTTCCACCTCCCGTTGTGTCATTCGTGCTTTGACCTTGCCCCTCGTCAAATTTCCAATAAGCGACCGGGTTTTCTCCCACTTCAGCCTGAAACCAAACGCCCGACTCGCGAAGAAAAAAGAAGATGAAAAGAGTTGCAATGATAAATCCTCCCACGATTACTGTTCCTTTTAGCTGGAAATGTTTTCGTCTCAAAAAATGCAGTTTTGTGATTTTCATGAGGAATGACTTATATATACACATTAAAGTATACCCTACGCCTATTCTCACGATGAAGTTATTTTTTCTCCCAATCGTCCTGGATCAACCAGACTTGAGCTCCGTATTCTTTTACAATATATCCTTTCCTGGCAAGCCATTTTTTTTGCATCCACGCAAGTATTTGTTCGATACCGTCTGCGCTTGATCCTTTCTGGGAAGGCGATTCCCCCTGTTTGGGATGAGAGGTATTTATGTGAACATTGGGAAACAAACGAGAAGCCCACCTGTTTTGTGCCATCAAAGATTCATGCGTCAAGTACTTATTCATACAGGTTCGCAGTTGATAGAGTTCATGTCCTCCGTACTCCGTTTGTTTATGGGCGGGCATCTTGAGATCGTGCGATTCCCAGATCATGTTAATACACACTTTTCGCGCAGATCTGTTTCCCAAGAAGCTCAGGCATCGCAGAATGAAAAGGACGATTGCTCTTGTTTTCCATACCGAATACGGCTTTACTACAAGCATGAGATCCACATCGTCATCAGGTTGGGCATCATGCATGGCAAGTGATCCCGAAATTCCTGCATAAGAAATAGTGGGAATACGGCAAATCAAGTGAATAATCCATGATGTTTCACGAATGAGTGAATCAGCATGCTTTTGTCTATGTTCGTACAAGTCAAAGTACGAGGCATTTTCCGCATACCTCTCGTGTCGCTTCGCGATTGATTTTTGAGCATACATATCCTCAAGTGCAGTGCGAACTTCCTCAAGAGTTGCCTTGATGGATAGATAGCGATGAATTTCACGATCTCGGGGAGGATAGGAAAAATGGCTGTAATACGTGAGCACCTTCAGGATTTCCTGATTCATGAGTTCTTCATCAGAAATGAATAGAGTCCTATCCGTTGCAGAAATACCAGATAGATAAATTTGATCAAACGCAACTGCCGTCTCCATCGGTGGGGTTCGATGGATAATCGGTACAACCACTCAAGTCCAAAATCGCGCATTATGCGAGGCGCACGAGGTATTCGGCCCGTCACAAAATCAAATGCTCCACCCACACCCATGCACACGGCTCCTTTAAAAAGAGTGGAATGGGCCCAAAACCATTTTTCTTGAGCAGGAGATCCAAATGCCGCAAACACGAATTGTGGCTTGTGATCGGCTACTATAGAGAAAAGCTCTTGAGATTCTCTCTCGGATGGGTTTTCTATGTCGGCGTATCCCTGTAACCCGACAAAATGGTGCATAGGCAGTGTTTTTTGGTAGCACTCAGCAACTTCCTTTGCTACATTTACCTTGCCTCCCACAAATAGTACTCGTAGACCGCTTTCTTCGAGTCCTTTGAGGAGATGAGACATGAAATCTACCCCGGGTATACGAGGAATGGGAGCAATTCCTAAAACGGAGCCTGCCAGCGCAATTCCTGCTCCGTCGCAAACCTGTATAGAGCTTTCTGACAGGATTTTAGCAAACAGAACATCGTCTTGTGCGATGACCATGAGCTCGGGGTTTAACGACACAATGTGGCACATACCCTCGGGATGACGCATGTATTTTCGAATTTCTTCTAGGGTATTTTCTAAAGACTTCGCAAAAATGGGTATGGAGAGGATGTTTTTCATGTATTTGGGAAAATTCGATACTATATCTTGTTTAACTGTCTTTATATAGTTCGTTTGATCATATTTATTGAACCTTAATAAATACTGTCTTTATTGATCAAAATACGTTATTTATTGAGAAAAAAACAAACCTATTCCGAATTTACTATATTTACCTTACTAATGCTTGCTGATTACCCTATTTTTCCCTCTCCGGCACATTTTTGCCTTATCGCAATGTACTATAAGATCTTCTCCTTATCGTATTGCTTTTTTATAGGTATCCAGATTCTCGATAGCTGAGCCAATGCCCCGTATCACACAGAATAATGGCTCCTCCACCACGAACGTAGGAACACCGGTGTAATACGTGATATATTTATCTAAATTTTTGAGCATTGCGGTCCCTCCAGACAACACAATCCCCTTCTCTATGATGTCTGCCGCAAGTTCGGGTGGACTTAGAGATAACACCTCTTTTACCCCTTCGATAATCTGCTTTAAAGGTTTTTGCAAAGCCTCATTTATGCTTTCTTCGCCAATCTCTGCAATGCGTGGCAGCCCTGACTGAGTGTCTCGTCCCTTAACTTCAATGGAGCGCGGGAGTATCTTCTTCCCTTCTCCATCTTGCACCATGTGTGCATTCCCCATCCGCATCTTGATCTCTTCTGCAGTTCGTTCTCCAATGTAGAGATTGTGTTTTTTGCGAATATGGGTGAGGATTGCTTCGTCAATCTTGGTTCCTGCGGTACGTACGGTTTTAAATACCACTAACTGCCCCAAAGACAAAATACCAATTTCTGCAGTGCCTCCTCCGATATTTACAATCATGTGCCCTGAAGGTTGGGAAATGGGAATTTTGGCCCCTATCGCAGCAGCGAGCGGTTCTTCGATCAGGTATACGTCAGAAGCTCCTGCTTGTTTTGAAGCTGCAACAACGGCTCGCTTCTCAACTTGGGACGATCCTCCGGGAATGGAAATCATTACCTCTGGCCACAAAACTCTCCCTTTTAGGGCTTTGCGAAGGTAATACGTGATCATCGCTGAAGTAGTCTTAAAGTCAGCTATTACCCCTTCTTTCATAGGACGAGAGGCAACGATGGATTGGGGGGTTCGTCCAATCATCTCACGAGCATCTTCGCCCACTGCAAGCACTTGCCTATCTTCTGCAGAATAGGCTACAACGGTGGGTTCGTTGAGTACAATCCCCTGTTTTTGAACATACACGAGGGTATTTGCCGTACCAAGATCTATTCCAACTTTTGTTCGAAATGAAAACATAAAATGTATTGTGTCTTTACAAAATTCTCTCCTTCTGCTTAAGCGAACCGTACTCTTGAGTTAGCATATTGTATAATATGTATGTCCCAGATCAAAGGAGAGTCTTTTTTTAATGGGGTCGTACTCTCCATAAAATAGATCTAACTAAATCATTTTACCCGTACATTATGCGCATCGTCATTGACACAACTCGTCACATTTTGCTCAACATCATCCTCGTTTCGTTGTTTGTGTTGGTGGTAGTTCTCGTTATTGCCTATGCGCGGGGATATCGACTCAACCCACAAGAAGGTACTATAACTTCAACCGGCATTCTTTCCATCAATTCGAGCCCAAAAGCAGCAAAGATCCTCCTCAATGGCGTGCTCGAGGGAGCAACTGACACAAACCTCACTCTTCCCTTTGGCACGTACACCGTGGAGGTCCAAAAAGAAGGTTACACCAGCTGGAAAAAAACAGTTTCCCTCAAAGGTGAAATTGTCATGAGTCTCAATGCAAATCTTTTTTCAAAAAACCCTTCGTTGACCCCACTTACGAATCTGGGAGTTGCGCGGGCAATTGCAGTTGGTACCACTGATCGGATTCTTTTGGTTACGGAGTCTGGTGACGTTGAAAAGGATGGGATGTATTTATTTGAACCTTCCAGCCAACCACTCACTATTTTCCCTCCTCTTAAATTACTGATCCTTAAATCGTTGTTGCCTGAAAACATTGATATGAAGAAAGCAGAAGTGGTGTTTGATCCCACTTTTAAACGAGCAATGGTCACCATGTCAGACATCGAAGATGAGACAACACGTTCCTACCTCATATCGCTCGATGAACAAAATCTTGAACTGTTTGATGTTTCTGACTCAAAAGAAGACATTGTGATGGCGTGGCAAGCGGAATCAAACCGAGAAATGCTCAAAGTCCTTGAGACCTTGCCGAAGGCCATGCACAAAGTTGCAACGGATTCATTTTCTCTGATTTCACTATCTCCTGATGAAAAAAAGCTTCTCTATGTCGCTAAAACAGATGCGACAATCCCCCTCATCATAGATCCTCCGCTTATCGGTGCAAGTCAAACGGGAGAAAAACGAGCCATTAGTAAAGGTCGTGTGTATGTGTACGACAAAAAAGAAGATAAGAATTTTGAGGTACCACTCTCAACGGTATTTGAGATTCCTGCTGATAAACCCACCCCAACACCCGTCGCAAATTCTGACACCCTTTCAGGAACTCCCACACCCACACCTGCACAGGTGGTGCACCCTGAACTTGAGAAGGAGTTGAGAAAACAGGTCATGTGGTACCCAACCTCAGATTACCTCGTCATCAAAGAAAAAACACAAATAACAACTATTCAATATGATGGAGGAAATAAAGCAACGGTTTACGCAGGTCCGTTCGAACCGGAGTACTTCGGCGTTTCGGGTGATGCAAACTTGATGGTTGTGATAAACCTGAATCCTAAAGTGAACCCCCTGGGCGACTTGTACTCCGTAGGTATTCGATAATGTAAATTATTGCGCCACACGTTCGGCAAAGATCAGTTGGCGTTTGAGCGTGGTCCCGGGTGGCCAACAGGTTTGAAGGGTAAGAAGCTCGGTATCCGTTTTTCGGGTTAAATACTCAACTTCTTCAGGATCAACAATTATTTTATCTGTCACCCGATAGTCAAATCGTTGTCCTGAGTAAAACACCACAACCTGATCTCCGACTTCAAGTTTATACAGCAGATAAAAGACGGCATTGTAAGTCCCTACATTCCAAAGAAAGTCAGTGGAGTGTGCAAACATGAATATGTGCCCCCCTTCTCCCGGAAATGCCGTACCCTCAGCGTGCGCCACGCCTTGCGTGAGAGCTTCCAGATATGCGTCCTTTTCGGTGACACTCGTATTGGGAAGTACTTTTGCACTTGCTGCGATTTTGGGGATTACGATACTAAATTGGGGATCTTCAGGAACCAGGACCTCCACCTGCTCTTCTTTTGCAGCTCGAGACAGTGATCCTTTAGCAGTTTTTATCACAAAATCCCGTTTTATTTGCTCTTCTTGACCGGGAGATGCAACAAGATATGTTTTTTCAGCACGCTTTTCCACGAAATACCGTATTTCTTCCCGCACGGGTTGATAGAATGTTTTCCCGATAAAAAACAGTGAAGATAAGATCAGAAAATTTCCGATCGTGCGAAGTATTAATATTCGAGTATAGTCATGATCTTGTGCCATAGGGTATGTGCCAGTCAAATTCTGCAAGTGCCCCCGCGAGGAATCGAACCCCGAACTATCCCTTAGGACGGGACTGTTATATCCATTTAACTACAGGGGCTATTTTACTTAGGATTGTCTTATTCTACCAGATTAGAACAACCCTCGGGAAATGACCCAATCTATCACGAACGGATGGAAATTGATGAGCATATGGAGAATGATCGGATACCATATGTTATTCCAGCGATGATACACCAACGCAAGGATGAGTCCCAAGAAAAAAGTACTTGGATATAGACCAGGATGGCCATGAAGGAGCTATTCATTGGTGCCGGATTGCTCCTGCTCGCCATTTTGATTCTTCAAATCCCAGCGATCAACAGCCGCATCGCATGGCGATATGAAGTCGCAAAGACCTATGTAAGGAACGTGCTCAATCCCGTCGGTGAGGCGCCGACGGCGATTCCAAATACACCGGCGCCTACCAGCGTTGCAAGCCCAACCAGCCAGATTACGCCGACTAACGAAGTCATTGCAACACCCATCTCATCCACGCCGACTCTGGCGCCGCCTCCGCCACAAGCGTTTCTTAGCTCCCCTCCTTACGAAAAGCAAACCCCGAACAACTGTGGTCCCGCCGCACTTTCAATGATGCTGCACATGTTCGGTTGGACCGGTGACCAGAAGACCATTTCAGATGTCATCAAGCCCGTCAACGGCGACCGCAACGTGAATCCTGAAGAGAT
>CALESU010000035.1 GCA_937914905.1 uncultured bacterium | reverse complement strand
AGAAAACGGAGTAACCAGCGAAAGACATAGACATAGATATGAATTTAATGATGAGTATGCCGAGCAATTTGAAAAACACGGAATGATAATCTCGGCACGTTCCTCAGTAGAAAATTTAGTTGAGATTGTAGAACTTCCCCAAGAAGCACACCCTTTCTATATTGGCACTCAAGGGCATCCTGAGTACAAAACAAGACCGCTTGCGCCTCACCCTATTTTCGTCGCTTTCCTTACTGCAACAAGAGAAACTAAACGCTGATTGATTTTTATCTTAATATTCCGTATAATACAAGACTTATGGCAAACGCGATTGCATTCAAAGACAAGACACTCTCAATTGGAGACACAGTAGGCGTAGATTACCGCATCCTTGAAGGAGAAGGTAAAGAACGTATCCAACAGTTTAGTGGGATTGTGTTGAAAATCCGGGGCGGTTCAGATGCAACTCGCATGATCACAGTCAGAAAAATCTCGAAAAGTGGCATCGGAGTAGAGCGAATATTTCCTCTTTCCTCACCCTTTATTGCAGATATTTCAGTACAGAAGAAATCAATGTTCTCAAAAGCACGGGCATACTTTATCCGTGACCTGTCAGGCAAGAAGACCCGTCAAAAACTCTACAAGGGAACCTGAGCTCAAGTATATTGACTAGGTGACAATCGGACCCTCCTCTATCTATAAATAGAAATCAAAATCCGGAAAGAAATCAGATAGAAGTGTATTAATTCCTTGTGGAGTTGCAAAAGTAGAATTAGGATCTGTCTTTCGAGTACGATATAGGCATGCACTTTCCAAACAACTTCCTTCTTTTGTTTTTTCCACATCAATAACCAGTGACGCAATGGGCTCAATTGGAGAACCCGTACTTAGTTCTTCAATGAGCACTGAGTAGTCTCCTCCTATCGAACTAAGTGCTAAAAGATGAGTGCCATCACATGCAAGCCATGAATCCATCTCAACCCCACCCTTATCCTCAAGTCTATAAGAGAAAAATATATCACTTCTATTTTCTCGACTTACCGTAACCAGTTCCGGTGGCTGAGAAATCGATATATTTTGATGGGAGTTAAATGCGCCTAATTTTGATGCGAATGCTAAAAATATATCTACGCATAGATGTTGCCAGTATCTGGGGAGTTCAGATAATCTTGCCATCTCTCTTCCAGCTATAAATAATTTCTGGTTATCTGCATAACTGTGCACATTATTGAGAAAATTATACCCTATCGGATCACGATCAGAATAAACTAATCTTTCGATCATTTGCAAAAAAGCGAAATTGCTATCCAAAATACGTTCGACTTCGAGTTTGACTTGCTCTTGATAGTTTGACATACTATATTATACTATAGGTTATTGATTTTGCAAGATATACTAAGTATTATTGATGTGTGTACTCACATAACAAAACGGTGGGAGGAGTGGGGGAGTCATACGCTAAATCGTATCTTGAAGATAGGGGACATCGCATTCTTCGTACTAATATATACTCCCATTGGGGAGAACTGGATATTATTTCTGAAAAAGAGGGAACAATTCATTTCATTGAAGTTAAAACACGGATTGGTGAACAGAGGGGAAAACCGTATGAGAATGTGCATTATAGAAAATTGCTTGCACTCGCTCGCACAATCAAATATTGCATTATGACAATGCATCTTCAAGGAAGAAAGTATCAGCTTGATGTGGTGGGAATAGTGCTTTCTTCTGATTTGAAAATCGAATCAATTACGCTCTACGAAAACATCCCCCTTTCGCTTGAATAGATTTTTGTACTTCACTTTGATACAATACGATATTAGCCACGTTAGCGGCCCCATCGTCTAGCGGCCTAGGACACTTGGTTTTCATCCAAGGAATCTGGGGTTCGAATCCCCATGGGGTCACAAAAAAAATTTAACAAAAACTGAATAAGTTGCCTTGTGATACTTAGATTGTTGGAGTATACCAATCTGAAAGACTAAATGCGAAAACCATTCATTATTGTAGGAACCTATCAACTAATTGGCGCTCTCTACGTTATATTGAGTAATGTTCCGGATAAAATTGCCAATTCCATCATTTTTGGCACCCCTCACTTATTTGCAATTATTGCCTTTTGGACTCTTGTTAAACTAAATAGTAAATCAATTAAAACGAACGCTCTCGGTAAAAATATTTTTATGGCCGTTCTGTTTTACATTCTTTCCTTATTTCTTGCAGGAGTGCTCACACTTCTAACTGTATTTGTACTGCTTGCAAATAATAGTTGAGAAATATCACTTGCGGTAGTAATAACAATTCAAAGAAATTGAAAGTTACACCTATTTAAATAGTAAGCGGTACTGTAGAATTATTTTTAGTTCTCATTTTGATTGTTCGTTTACATGAAGTGAAATTAAGTAAGAGTGAGAACTGTTGTCGAGGTTCTCGACAATTCTTAAAACTATTTTAAGCTCAAATCATTTGCTTATGCATACTGAATTGTTGGGAACACTTCTTGAAAAGAGAGAGCTTGGAAATAATATACATGAATTCACTTTTCAGTTAAATTCGGAGCTTCATTTTTCCCCTGGACAATATGTATGGATTCGTTTAGACAAACTTCTCATCCCAGATCCAAGGGGTGAACAGCGTGCATTTTCCATAACTACATCACCTAAAAACAAGACTTGTATTTCGATCCTCTTTCGAAAATCTGACTCAGGATTTAATCAATCTCTTCGAAGTCTTAATAACGGAGATACGGTCGCCATAATTGGACCATTTGGCTCTTCATATGTTCCAGATCTATCCATATCACAACAGATTGTCCTTATTGCGGGTGGCATAGGAATAGCGCCTTTTTTAAGCATTATTCGTTCAAAAAACGATTTACTTCAAGATTTCACTATTCAGCTAATATACGCTCAATCTGAACACGATAGCACGGAGCTTAGCGAAGAGGTTAAACGCACTGCGTTGCAGAATAACGTGAGATATTGTCCTATTCGAGGTTCATTTAGCAAAGAATCCTTTCCATCAGATATTGATTTCGAACATAATCATTTCTTTACCTGTGGCCCTTCGCACTTTGTAGATGCGGTGTACACCTATTTGAATGAAGAATCGGTCACATTGAATCAAATGCATTTTGAACAACATTACCCCAACAAAAACAAAACTGTCACTGAGCAAGACTTTCAAGAAAGTCCCAACAATACAAACATCATGTTGCAAGCTGTACAGGATTCAAAAAATCATGTCATTATCACTGATGTAAATGGCTTGATCGTGTTTGCAAATAGTACAGCTCAACGAATTACAGGATACTCGTTCGATGAAATGAGGGGTAACACTCCACGATTGTGGGGGGGATTGATGCCTCCATCGTTTTATCGTTCATTCTGGAAGAAGAAGGGAGAGAATTCTGGCTTCGATGGTACTATTACGAATCGAAGGAAGAACGGAGAAATATATTACGCCATCTCGCATATATCGCCGATAATGAATGCCCAAAATCAATTGATTGGATTTGTGGGTACAGAAGAGGATATTACTGATAGAGTTAGGCTCGAAAAGGAAACTCTTGATCAAAAAAATGAACTATTTAATGAAAAGCATAAAAGTGACGTCATGTTGGCTTCTATCGGAGAAGGATTAGTAGCTCACGATAAACATGAAAGAATTATATTAGTAAACAATGCGGCAATTGAGCTACTTGGTTATTCCCGCGAAGAATTGATTCATAAGAAGTTCACCGACATTGTTCTTGCAGAAGATGAAAACGGTGCCCCAATAGATGAAGATCAAAGACCGCTCCATTTGGCTATTGTGAAAGGAAAGAGGCTTGTCCATACCCTTACGTATACCTGTAAAGATGGAAGTACATTTATCGCTCAAGTAACCAATTCTCCCATCATTGATTCTGGAGTTGTAACGGGAGTAATTCAAGTCTTTCGAAATGTTACGCATGAAAAACAAGTCGATAAAATGAAAACGGAGTTTATCTCTCTAGCTTCACATCAGCTGAGAACTCCTCTTTCTGCCATAAATTGGTATCTTGAGATGCTACTTGCTGAAGATGCAGGGAAGATTAGTGAGCAACAGAGAAAGTTCCTCCAAGAAGCATATCAGGGAAGTTTTCGTATGACTCGACTCGTAAATTCACTGTTAAATGTCGCACGAATCGAGTCAGGATCATTTAGTGTCGAACCAGTACCTTCCAATATTGTCCAAATTGCCAGATCAGTTCTTGATGAATTAAAAGTAAAAATCGACGAAAGAGAAGTACACGTAGTTTTAGAAAAAGAAGAATTTCCCCTTATTCAGTTGGATCCAGAACTTATTCGAATTATATTCCAGAATCTTCTCACTAATGCAATAAAGTATTCTCCTATAAAAAGCGAAATTAAGGTTTCATTACAAAAAATCTCTTGTCACACAACGCTGACAAAAGAAATCGTTGCACCTGAAGACTCATTTCTCATTACAGTCCAAGATAGCGGGATGGGGATTCCCCAAAATCAACGTGATCACATCTTTTTGAAATTATTTCGTGCTTCGAATGTTTCCAAAGCAGATACGGAAGGTACAGGTTTGGGATTATACATTCTCAAGAGCATTGTTGAACAATCCGGAGGAAGGGTATGGTTTGATTCAGTGGAAAATAAAGGTTCGACATTTTTTGTATTATTACCAATGAGTGGTATGATAAAAAAAGAAGGAAGTAAAAAACTCAATTAACAGTT